>CATKXN010000066.1 GCA_949840605.1 uncultured Alistipes sp. | reverse complement strand
TCGTAGATGTAGAGTTCGTCGGCAGCGAAAGGCGGATTGCCTTCATCCTCGTTGCAGGCGAGACATCCGAATCCGGCCAGCAACAGCACTATGTATTTCAGCATTTTCATAATCGTATCGTTTTTCGGGTTAAACACTTACTGCACATCCCACCATACCGGCACCGTCCAGTCGTCCGAACCGCCCATGCGGTCGACGGCCTCCTGCCAGTTCGCGGCGTTCTTGCTCTGCTCCTCGATCGGATAGGTCAGGCGCAGCGGACGCTGGCCGTTCGACTGGTTCTCGGAGGGATAACGGTTGTACCATTTGCAGCAGGCCGTAGGCATGCCGTCCGTACGGCGCAGATTCGACCAGGCCTCGATGGGGTCCATGAAGTGGAGAATCCAGATCTGCTTGTTGATCTCTTCGAGCGCCCGGGTGCCGCCCGCCGCCACCTCCGGGAGCAGGTAGGTCGTCATATAATCCCGGATCTCCTCATCCGAAGGCATGTCGGCGGCGCTCACCCCGAACAGCGAGAACTGCTTGACGGCCGCCTCGTAGCCCTTGGCATAACGCGACTCGGCCGTCTCGGTGTCGATTCCCCAGCCGCGGACGGTCGTCTCGGCCAGCAGGAACTGCGTTTCGGCATAGCTCATGTGAATCCACGGGCTGTCGACGGCCATGACGGTCCGCGAAGGCGAAAGACGGTACATGGCATGGGGCACCGTATAGCTGCCGATCGCGCGTTTCAGTTCGGCGCGTTCGTCCTCGGTCATCCACGTCGCGGCATCGACCATAGCGGACGTAATGCCCTGGGCCCAGACGCTGCGGGTCTTCGCCGCCCCCTGGTATCCGTTCTCGCCGGGACCCTGGTTGCCGCCGCCGTAGGTGAAGTCCTGGGCGGGCAGCGTAAGATAACCGCCGATATTGATGTAGCCGTCGGGCGTCGCAGCCAGATCGGCCGGCCCCTGATTGCCGGCGTATCCGGCATTGAACTTACGCATCAGCTCGGTCACCTCGACCGCGTCGCCCCAGGCGGGAAGCCCCGCTCCCGAGGTCGTCACATAAACCCCTGCGATGAGCAGCAGACGCGGATCGAGCGCCAGATAACGCCGGTAGGGAGGTGTCGTGTACTGCTGCGGGTCCATCGCGCAGAGCGATTTGAAAAACTCCGTGGTCATCTTGTACTGCGTGATGCCGAGACCCGTATTGCCCGTCACCTGAAGAATGATGTCGGCATAGCCGTTGCCGGCCCCGAGCGTCTCGTAATCCAGGGCGTGTTTGACGGCCGCGATGTCGGCATTCGAGGTCATCACCCCTGCGGCGAACGCCTCGCGGGCCTTCTGTTGGGCCACATCGGGCTTCACCTTGATCAGGCGCATCGCCACGCGCAGTTTGAGCGATGCGGCGAAGCGTTTCCATTTCTCCACGTCGCCTCCGAAATAGCAATCCGTCGAAGGCGACGGTTTCGAAGCGTCGAACTGTGCGAGGGCACCGTCCAGACGCCCGAAGAAATCGTTGTAGATAGCCTCCTGCCGGTCGTACTTGGGCGAGAATATCGACTGGTAATAGCCCTGTCCGCCTTCGAAATAGGGAACGTCGCCGTAGCAGTCGGTCAGCTTGAGGAAAGTCTCCACGCGCAGCACCTTGGCGATCGCGCTGTAATTGACCAGTTCGGGATCGTTGTCGGCGATATGTTCGAGCGCCACGATATTCTTCACGGCTTCGGGATAAAGCAGGTCCTGCCACAGACGTGCGAAGTAACCGTTGTTGCGGATGCCCTTGCCGCCGTATTCGACATTTCCCCACGAACCGCTCCAATGGTTGACCCATTCGCCGGGATAGGAGAAGAACCGGGCCGCATTCTGACGACCCATCGAGTGGGACATCTGGATGGTCGGAACCAACAGCGAAGGGTCGATGCTTCCGTTGGCTTTCGTCGGGTTGACATTCAGTTCGGTCAGGTCGCTGCAACCGCCGGCAACGGCCGCAAGCGCCGACAAAAGATATAATGATAGCTTTTTCATGGTCGCAAGATCGTTTAGAATTTAACTTTGATGCCGAAACCGAAGGTTCTTCTCGAAGGCAGCGAACCGTACTCGAAACCCTGACCGTTTCCGTTGTAGTAGGACGACTCGGGGTCGATGTTCTTCACATTCGTATAGAGAATGCACAGGTTGCGGGCGAAAGCCGTCAGCTGAACGCCGGCAACAGGCGTCTTGCGCAGCCAGCGCCTCGGGAAATCTAACGAAAACGCCAGTTCGCGGAACTTGACATACGACGCGTCGATGATGAACGGTTCGGGCGACACGTCCTGGAACGACTGCCAATAGGCCTGCGGATTGACATAAATGTCGTTTTCCTCGTAGACCGGATTGCCTTCGGCGTCCTTGCCGGCGACCTTCACGCCGTTGACCAGATAACCGCCCGTGGCTTTCCAGTCGGCGGGAGAGCCGGCGGCGCGCTTGGCCTGTTCGGAACGGTACCAGCCGTCGCGCCCCTTGAGCGTCTCCTTCGCGGTACCGTTGTAATAGGACTGCATCATCGACATCGAATACATGTCGGCGCCGAACTTGGCGTCGAACAGCAGGCGCAGATTCAGGTTTTTCCAGGTGAAGTTATGCGACCAGCCGAGCGTATGGGCGTAAGTGCCCTTGCCGAGCACCGAAACGTTGGTGTCGAAAGTCGGCAGACCTTTTTCATCCACGATCACACGTCCGTCGGGCGTGCGCTTCTGCGCCTGGCCCACGATCACGCCGTAAGGCTGGTTCTCCATGGCATAGATGTAGGCATTGGCCCAGCGTGCCGCCGTCAGCTCATACGACGGAACGTCGGGGTGCAGCGAAAGCACCTTGTTGTCGTTGGTGGCATAGGTGAAGGTCGTCTCCCACTGGAACGACTTGATTTTCAAAGGAACGCCTGTCACAGCCAGTTCGATGCCGCGGTTGCGGATCTCACCGGCGTTGATCAGCGCCCGCGTAAAGCTCGAACTCGAAGAGATCGGCAGGCTCATAATCTGATTTTTGGTCGTCTGCTGGTAGAGCGTCAGGTCGAAACTCAGCCGGCTCTGGAAGAAACGGACGTCGAGACCGACCTCCATCGAGTAGCTGGCCGTGGGTTTCAGGTCGTAAAAGGGAATCACGGTGCTGGCGACCTCGCCCAGCGACTGCCCGTTGAGCTTGAATCCCTTCGTTCCGAAATCGAGATAAAGCTGATAAGGGTCCGTATCGCCGCCGACATTGGCCCACGACGCGCGCAGTTTGCCGAACGAGAACCAGTCGCCGTGGTTGAAAAGGCTCGAGAAGATCAGGCTGCCCGAAACCGACGGATACCAGTAGGAACGGTTCTCCGGGCAAAGCGTCGAAGAGACGTCGTTGCGGATCGTGGCGTCGAGATAAGCCCACCCCTTGTAACCGATACTTACGGAACCGAACATCGAGCGAACCTCCTTTTTATAAAGGCCGTGCGTCGTATTGATCCGCTCGAAGGCATTGATGTCGTCCACGCCGGGCATCACCTGTTTGAGGCCCTCGGTGGTGAACTGTTCGTTCTTGTTCCGCCAGAGGCTCGCGCCGACGAAAGCGTTGATGTCGAAGTCGCCGTATTTCTTCGCAAAGGTCAGCGTCGCCTCGAGGTTCGTCTGCGTCACGTTCATGATGCGTTCGTTGATGGCGCCCTCGACCTGCCGCGGCGTCGAAATGGGCGAGAAGGTCGTAGCCCGGAAGTTGTAGGTATCCAGACCGCCCCGTCCGGCCAGTTTCAGCCACGGGGTGAGGTCCCACGAAATACGCGCATTGCCCATCAACCGCGAACGGCTCGACTCGTTACGCATCTCGTTGATGACCCAATAGGGGTTGAAGCGGTAGTCGCTGCCGTTCCACTGGTAGTAATTGCCGTTCTCGTCCTTGTAGGAGCCGGCCAGCCAGTTCTGGTCGAAGTTCGGGGCGATGCCGATCAGCGCATTGCCGATGTTGCTGGCGTTGTCGGTCAGCGCCGGACGGTTCTGCACGTCTTCGTAGACATACGACGCCGAAGCGTCGACCGAAATCGTCTTGCCCAGCTTCGTCGTGCCGCGCATGGTGATGTTCGTGCGGTTGAACTCCGACTTGGGAACGATGTCCTTGTTGCGCATGTCGGTCACGGCGAAGCGGAACGAGGTCTTTTCGGTCGCATTGGAGAGTGACACCGAGTTCTGGGCCGTGAAACCCGTATCGAAGAATGACAGCACGTTGTCGTTCACGTTGCCGTAGGGTTTCCACTCGCCGTTGTAGATCTGGATCATGATGTTGGGATCGAGCTTGCCGCCCCAAGCGACCTGCGTCGTGCCGCGGCCGTCGGAATCGGTAAGGGGAATGACCCCGTTGCGCCCCTGTCCGTAGACGCGCTGGTAATCGTCGAACTTCGACAGCAGCGTCGTGAAGCTGATGTTCGACGACACTTCGATGCCGAGCGACTCCTTGCGCGCCGAACCGGATTTGGTGGTGATCATCACCACGCCGTTCGAGGCCATCGAACCGTAAAGCGCCGAAGCCGAAGGGCCTTTCAGGATCGTTACGTTTTCGATGTCCTCGGGATTGATCGACGACATGACGTCGCCGAAGTCGAAGCCCGAACCGCCCCACTTGCCGTCGGCGCCCTGCAGCTGCGAATTGTCGACCGGCATGCCGTCGACGACGTAAAGCGGGAGATTCGAACCCGAAAGCTGGGAATTACCGCGGATCAGCACGCGCGACGATCCCGTCGGACCTGCCGTCGTCGTCGAAATATCGACTCCGGCGACCTTTCCGATCATCGCCTGCATGATGTTCGACTCGCGTCCGGCGGTCAGGTCTTCCTTTCCCACCGACGACACGGCGTACCCCAACGCCTTGGCTTCGCGCTTGATACCCAGGGCCGTGACTACGACTTCACCCACGGAAACAGCCTCCTCCTTGAGTACGATTTCGAGACGGGTTTTGCCGCCGACGGGAACCGACTGCGTCGCCATACCGATGAACGAAACCTGCAAAGTGGCGTTCCTGTCGGATATGTTCAGCGTAAACCGGCCTTTCGAATCGGTCGTCGCACCGCGGGTCGTCCCCTCCTGGACGACCGTAGCTCCGACAATCGGCTGCTTCGCCTCGTTCGTTACGACACCCGTAACGGCCACGTTTTGCTGAGCCACTGCCGCGTTGCAGCAGAGGACAGACAGGACCAGCACGGATAATATCCGCATCAGTCCGCCGCAAATCTGGAATTGTAATGGTCTTAGCATATCATTTGTATTAAGTTGGTTAGGTTTTGCCTTTCATCGGGGCCCGAATACGGAAGTATCCGCTCCCCGACGTGCGGAAGGGTTCCGCCCGGGTTCATCCGGACCCTCAGCGCGCCGGCCGCGCCGAAAGCTGCAGCAGTCATCACAAAATCGAAAGATGTACCGTCCTGTTTTACAGCCGAAAAAGCCGCGGAAAAGTCTCGGATCGGAAAACCGTTATCGAGCACAGAAATACCGACAGAAACAGAATCCCCCAGCCGGAGGGGGGGGGTCCCCGTCCCGTTCGCCGCAGTCGCCGGGATACAGCCCGCGGACAACGAAACGATCGAAGTACGAATCGGTCTCATCATAACTAAAAACGGGTTTCGCCGGCTATCACGACCCGCTGAATCCCGATTTCATCGTTGAAAATCAGGATATCGGCATCTTTTCCGGGTTCGAGCGATCCTTTCCGACCGTCGATGTGCATTACGCGGGCCGGAGTCGCCGTCATCATCTTCACGGCCTCGGGAACCGGCACTTCGGCCAGCCGGTGCATGGTCCTCACGCAGCGGTCCGCCGTCGCGACACTGCCGGCAAACGCACTGCGATCGGGCAGCTTGGCCACACCGTCCTCGACCACGACCTCCATACCCGAATTCCGGGCCCCGAGCACGTATCGGCCCTCGGGCATTCCGGCGGCACGCATCGAATCGGTGACGAGCACCGTCCGGTCGGCCCCCTTGAGCTTATAGACCAACCGAAGCAGGCTTTCGGGCAGGTGCACGCCGTCGGTGATGATTTCGACCGTCATGTCGTCCAGCCAATAAGCCGCCTCGACGATCCCGGCATAACGGAAAGCATTGCGGCGAACGACCGACGAGGTGCAGGAGTAGAGGTGCGTCACATGCGTATAGCCGTTGCGGAACGCCTCGACCGCCTCCTCGAACAGCGCGTCGGAATGGGCGATCGACGCCAGAATCCCCTTCGCGCGCAACACCCTTCCCAATTCGAGCGCGCCGTCGAGTTCGGGAGCCAGCGACATCCGGCGAATATCGTCGCTGGCGGCGAGGATCGCTTCGTACTCCTCGGGGCGCGGATCGCGCAAGTAGCGCGGGTCCTGCGCCCCGCGTTGGTTGTAGGCGAAATAGGGACCTTCGAGATGCAGCCCGGGCATATTCGCCCCTTTCGTATTGAGCGGCAGCGCACGGCGGAACACCTCGAACGTTTCGAACAGGTTTTCGTTCGTGCTGGCCAGCGTCGTCGGGAAGATCGTCGTGGCCCCGTGACGCGCCGACATCTCCGCTGCGCCCAGATAGGCTTCGACCGTGCAGTCCATGAAGTCATGGCCGCCGGCGCCGTGCGTATGGATGTCGATGAAGCCGGGCGAGACCCACTCGCCGCCGGCATCGGCAACCAGTTGGGCATCGCCCTTATATTCGCCTTCGCCTACAGCCGTGATCACACCGCCGTCCCATTCCACATACCCCCGGCCTGCCGCCGCGGGACCGATAATCCTTCCGTTTACGATCGCCTGTTTCATCGTTCTATCTTTTTTCCGCACCGCGGCGGGTCCAATATTCCAATCGGTATCCCCTCAACGCATAATACAATAAAAAGACGAAACAGGGAATCATCAGCCAATATGCCGATTGAGCGTCACCCAGACGGGTCGCCTCACCGGCGTAGACAAGCGGGAAAACTCCGCTCGAAGCCAGCGCCATGACCAGCCACGCCGAGCCGAGACTCGTATGGCGTCCCAGCCCGCGGATCGCCAGCGGCCAGATGCCGGAATAAAGAAATGCGTTGGGAACACCCATCAGAATCAGTATCCACATCGTATTGCGGGCCTCCACACCGAAAAGCGAGGTCTGTCCGCCGACGCACACCGCCGCCACCGAGGCGGCCAGGTTCAGCAGCGACGCGATCCGCAAGGCCGTGAGCTGCGAAACGACGCGCGGGATGAGCACCGTGCCCAGCGCAAAGCCGACGAAGGTCGAAAACAGAATCATCGGCGGCAGCAGCTTGGCCTGGGCGATATCGGTCCCGAGCGATACGGACGATGTGACCAGCGTGTTGATACAAAGCGCCTGGGTGCCGAGGTGACACACCATCGCCACCACGCCCAGCACCAGATACGGATAACTGAAGATGCTCCGCCGGGCCCCTTCCTCCGAAACGGCAGAGTTTTTTCCGCCCGCAATGTCGGGCAGCGGCGAGCTGCGGACATAGAGTCCGAAAGCGATCAGCACGACGGCCAGGATCAGATAGGGGACGATCACACGGCGCGCCATCCCGTCGAGAACCGCCTCCCGGGGCAGTCCGCCGATAAGTTCCGCCCCGGTCCCGGCCTGCTCGAAAAGCGCCGCATCGCCCGGGCGGATGATCACGTAGCCCAGCACCAGCGGGGCGGCAATTCCGGCCAGCTTGTTGCAAACGCCCATGATACTCATCCTTTTGGCCGCCGCCTCTATGGGTCCGATCACCGTCACGAACGGATTTCCCGCAGTCTGCAGAACGGCCAGCCCGACCCCGAGCAGAAACAGTCCGGCAAGAAACAGAGCGTAACAGCGGGTCAGCGCGGCAGGAACGAAGCACAGGGCACCGAACGCCATCACGAACAGGCCGCAGCTGATGCCTCGTTTATAACCGACCGCATCAAGCATCACCGACGAGGGAATAGCCATGACCAAATAGGCGATGTAGAATACGAAACCCACCAGAAAGGCCTGTCCCAGCGACAATTCGCACGTCACCTTAAAATAGGGTATCAATACAGAGTTGACCCAGGAGATCATTCCGAAGAAGAAAAAAAGCGTTCCCATGATTGCCATGGAAATATAGTATTGCCGTCGGGAGTCCATGTCGTGCGATGTTCGGTCGGGTTTCATTCGGGTCAGTCGTCTTTGCGAATCGGTCCGTGCGTCGTTTCGTGCTCGAACACGGATTATTCAGCCGTAAAGGTAGTGAAAAAATAATACCATGCAACTATTCGGATAAAAAATATGCAACAAAAAGTTTCAGCCCGACAAACATCGAACGAATATACATTTCAATATCAGTGAATTATAAAATTATTGCAAATTTATTTTGGAAAACAAACTAAAATCCATATTTTTGTGCTCGAACACGGTAATTAACTTATTACGCCTACAACAAAAGCCATGGATGGACTTATAAAAGAATTCCACGTCGACAAATTACACGTTTCGATCTACAAAACCCGTCGGCAGATGGGAATGGCAGCCTCGTCGCACTACCTGCAACGGCTCGAAACCATCCTCGCGGGCCAGCCCGTAATCCGGGCCGTATTCGCAGCCGCGCACTCGCAGGATGAATTCCTGGCCGGCCTGATCGAAGCCGAAGACACCGTATTCAACCGGATCGAAGCGTTCCACATGGACGAATACATCGGGCTGCCGGCCGATGCGCCGCAGCGTTTCGGCACATTCCTCTCGCGTGCGATTTTCGACCGGAAACCCTTCCGCAAGGTCCATCTGATGGATTCCGGCACCGGAGACGGACGGCAGGAGTGCCTCCGTTACAGCGAACTGCTACGGCGCGCACCGCTGGACATCGTGTCGCTCGGAATCGGGGAGAACGGACACATCGCTTTCAACGATCCGCACGAAGCCCGATTCGACGATCCCGAAACGGTGAAGATCGCCACGCTCGACGAACCGTGCCGGCAGCAGCAGGTCCACGACGGCGAATTCGCCGACCTGTCGCTCGTTCCGCACCAGGCGATGACGCTGACCGTCCCCGCACTGATGGCATGCCGATGCGCGGTAGCCGTCGTACCGCTCGACCGCAAGGCGAAAGCCGTATACGACGCGCTTTACGGCCCCATTTCGGAGAAATGCCCGGCTTCGATCCTCCGCACCCACGACGATGCGGCGCTATTCCTCGACGAAGGGGCGGCCTCACTGCTCAGATTCTGACCCGGATTCATTACCAATCGGAAATATTTTCGTACTTTCGCCCTATGGACCGCAAAAATTATAAGATCAAGGATATCGCCTCGATGGCCGGCGTATCGGTCGGTACGGTCGATCGGGTGCTGCATAACCGGGGCGACGTCTCGGAAAAAAGCAGGAAGAAGGTGGAACAGGTGCTCGAAAAGATCCTCTACCGCCCCAACCTGCTCGTTTCGTCCATCGGCGTCAAACGCAAAATCACCCTTGCGATCGTCCTTCCCAGCCATCAGCAGGGGGAATATTGGGAACAGATCGAAAAGGGCATTCACCAGGCGCTCTACGACTTTTCGAAGATCCGCACCGAAACGAAAACCTTCTATTACGACCAGTTCGACCTCTACTCCTGCCGCACGGCTTACAGCCAGGCGCTGGAATACGCCTGCGACGCCATGATCATCGGCCCGACCTTCCGCGAGGAGACCGTGCTTTTCTCCCGCAAGCTCGACGAACAGGGAACCCCCTACGTCTTCATCGACACGCTCATTCCGTCGTGCAACCAGCGGGCGTTCTTCGGTCCCGATTCGCGCATGCTCGGATACATCGAGGCCAAGCTCCTCTCGGACGTGATCGGCGAGGACAAAGACATCGCCATCCTGCACGCCGTGCGTTCGGGAAACGAAAGTTCGCTGCAGACGGTCGTGTGCAAAGCCGGGTTCTTCGAATATTTCGACACCGTGTCGAGCAAAAACAGATTCCTCTACGCCAACTATTACAGCCAGGACGTCGAACAGAGCTGGAAAGAGTTCGACCGGCTCTTCTCCGGGGAAAACGACATCGGCGGCGCCGTACTATTCAATTCCCGGTCGTACATCTTCGCCAGCTACCTGGAACACCGCGGCATCACCGGGGTCAAGGTGATCGGCTGCGGCGTGACACAAAAGAACATCGAATACCTGAAAAAAGGCTACCTGTCGTTCCTGCTGTCGGAGCGTCCCGACGTACAGGGATACCAAAGTATCAAATACGTACTGGAATACATCCTCTACGGCCAGCACGAACAAATCATCAAGCATACGCCGATCGAGATTCTGATCCGCGAAAACATCGACTCGCTGCTCTGACATCCGTATCGGCTGAAGCGGGAAATACATGAAAGCGTCCCGACTATACGAACGTCTCGACCGCATGCCCGTCCTGAAGCTCCTCGTGCCGTTCGCGGCCGGGATCGCACTGGCAGGCCGGTACGAACTGCCCCTGTGGTTTCTCGCAGGGGCTTTTGTGTGCACGGGAGTCCTCGCGCTGCTGCTGCGTTCGCAGGCGGCGGCCGTGGGGATGCTCCTCACGGCGGGATTCGCCGCGGCACAGCTCCGGACGCCTTCACCCACCGTGCCGCGGGACATCGCGACCGTTTACGAGATCGCCGTGGAGGGATTTCCCGCCGACCGGGGCCGGTACGCCTCGGCAGACGCTTCGGTGGCGGCATGGCGCAACTCCGCCGACGGGCATTGGTACGCCTCCGACGCACGGGTCCGGCTCTACATCGATTCGCTCACCGACCTGCGGCCCGGCGAACGCCTCCGCTGTCGGGGCACGGTGCGGCCTTTCCGGAGCGGGGCGGAGAGTTACCGCCGTCTGATGCGGCGAAGGGGTTACGCCGGAACGCTGCGGGTCTCGGAACGGACGATCCTCGAACGCCTTCCCCGGCGGCATGCGGCGCTCCACGATGTGGCCGTCGAACGCCTCGCCCGGCTGCCGATGAAGCCGAAGGCCGCGGCCGTCGTCGAGGCGATGGCGGCAGGCGAACGGCGGGGCATCACCCCGGAACTCCGCACGGCCTACTCCCGCAGCGGGCTTTCGCACCTGCTGGCCGTGTCGGGGCTTCACACGGGGATCGTCTTCGTGCTCGTCAACGCCGCGCTGTGGTGGCTGCCCCTGCTGCGCCGGGGACACCTTCTGAAAAACCTGCTGGCGGCCGGAGCCGTGTGGCTCTTCGTTGCGGCGGCGGGATTTCCGCCGAGCGCCGTGCGGGCCGCCGTGATGTGCACCGTCCTGCAGGCGGCATTGGCCTCGTCATCGGAGTATGCCGGAATGAACGCTCTCGCAACGGCGGCGTTCGGCATGCTGCTGTGGAACCCCAACTGGTTAGGGGACATCGGTTTCCAGCTTTCGTTCCTCGCCGTGGCAGGCATCCTCGCGTGGGGCGTGCCGCTCTGCCGCCGATGCCGGACCCGGCTGAAAGGGCTGAACATCGTGATCGACGCCTACCTGATCGGTCTCGCCGCGACCTGCGCCACGGCGCCGCTCGCCGCACACACCTTCGGCATCGTACCGCTGGCGGGACTGGCCGTCAATCCGCTGGCCATCGCGCTGGCCGGGGTCGTGGTCTTCGGCGGGGCGCTGTGGATGCTCGCGCCGATCGGGTTCCTGGCTCCTGCGATCGGGTTCGTGACAGGCACGGCGGCCGGATGGATCAACGCACTGGCCCGGCTGACCGCCTCGCTGCCGGGCGGGGCGGCGGATTACACCCTCGGAGGGTGGCAGACGGCGGCCTTGTACCTCGCTTTCGCCCTCGCGACCGCCGCGGCATGGAGCGCCGAACCGAAAAAAAGCGTACCTTTGCGGACGTGATAACGTCCGAAGAATACACCCTCCTGCTGACCGACGAGGTACAGCGCGCCATCGCCGCCTCCCGGGACCGCAACCCGATCGAGGTGGCGAAGGACCGCCGGATTCCCCATGCGCGGCTGATCGCCACGCAGGTCAAATACCTCGCGCGGGCCGCGCAGAAGCTCCCGTCGTATGCCGTGGCGCAGTGCATCCTGCCCCCGCTGGCTTTCGAGCAGGCGTCGAGCGAGGCCTGCGCCGCCCACAAGCGGATCGGGGGCGACACGGTGCTGGACCTCACCTGCGGACTGGGTGTCGATGCATATTTCCTCAGCCGCCGATTCCGCCGCGTGGTGACGCTCGAGCGCAGCGACGTGCTGGCCCGCGTGGCCGCCGAGAATTTTTCTCGGCTGGGCGCGACGAACATCGAGGTCGTAAACACCTCCGCCGAGGAGTATCTCCGGCAGGAGGGGCTGCGCTTCGACTGGATCTACGCCGATCCGGACCGTCGCTCGGCCGAGGGCCGCAAGCTGGTGCGGCTGGAAGACTGCTCGCCCGACATCATCGCCCTGAAACCGCGTCTCGACCGGATTTCGGGGCGCCTTTGCATCAAGAACTCCCCGCTGTTCGACGTCGGCGAGGCCCTGCGGCTCTTCCCCGACAGCCGGGTGGAGGCCGTTTCGCTCGGCGGCGAATGCAAGGAGGTGCTCGTCTGCGCCGACGGCACGGGACCGCTCGTCACCGCCACGGCCCTCGGGCTCGGCTCCTTCTCGGCCCGGCCCGGCGAAACGGCTCCCGAACCGGGAGCGTTCGACCCGGAGTGTTACCGCTGGCTCGTGACGCCCGACGCGGCCCTGCAGAAAGCCCGGCTGGTCCGCCTGCACCTCGCGGGAAAGGCCGCCGTCTGGAGCGAGAACGGCTACGGATTCGCCGCCGAAGAGCCGCAGGGAGTGCTCGGACGGGTCTATGCCGTCGAACGGATCGAACCCTACGATCCCAAACGGCTGAAACGCGAACTGAAAGGCCGGGGCGCGGAGGTGCTCAAACGCGACTTTCCGCTGGCGGCCGGGGAGCTGATGCGCCGCCTCGGACTGCACCCCGGAGCGGAACTGCGGCTGGCTTTCACGAAAATCGGGAACGATTTTTGGGTTATCCGCTTAAAATAACTACATTTGCTTGATTTCCAACGGTCTCTTATGAAACTCAGCGAACTTCTGACATACTTTACCGACACGATCTTCCGGCGCGACGTGAACGAATGGCGCAATCCCGTCGTGCGTTGGCTCGTACAGCAGTACCGCCTGCTGTTCTACACGGCGCGGGGGCTGCTCGAACACGGGACCATCGTCCGCTCGGCGGCGCTCACGTTCTACACGCTGATGTCGCTGGTGCCGATCCTCGCCGTGGTTTTCGCCGTAGTCAAGGGTTTCGGGCTCGCGGACGGACTGGTCGAAAACCTCTACTCGCTGTTCCCCCGGAACCCGGATATCGTGGACTACATCGTCGATTTCGTCGACAACGCCCTCAGACGCACCCAGGGCGGCGTGATGGCCGTCGTGGCGCTGATCGCGCTGTTCTGGGCCGTGATCCGGGTCTTCGGGTCGATCGAGAGCGCCTTCAACAACATCTGGGAGGTCAAGGTCGAGCGCAGCATCACCCGCCAGTGGACCGACTACATCGCCGTGGTGATGATCGTCCCGATCCTCTGGATCGCCGCCAACGCCATCGGCAAATACGCCGAACAACTCCTGGGATTCGACGGAAGCTGGTATTTCAACCTGCTTTCGGACCTGGCCTCGATGATCGTGATCTGGGTGATGTTCACCTTTCTCTACATCGTCATTCCCAACGCCAAAGTCCGCTTCGGAAGCGCCCTGACGGCCGGGATCGTCGCCGGAACCATCTTCCTGCTGTTCCAGTGGGGCTACGTCTACGTCCAGCGGTGGATGACCTCCTACAACGCCATCTACGGCAGTTTCGCGGCCCTGCCCCTGTTCCTGATCTGGATGCAGACCTCGTGGGAGATACTCCTCTTCGGCGGCGAACTGTCGTTCGCCTACCAGAACGTGGCCCGTTTCGGCGAGGAGCGCGAATCGCTCCTGATCAGCTACGACCAGCGCCGCAAGGTGCTGCTGGCCGTGATGCTCGCCGTGGTCCGCAACTTCCGCGGCAAGGGCGGGGCCATGCCCGCGGACGAGATCCGCGCAGAACTCGATCTGCCCACGCGCATCGTCAACGACGTGCTGTTCCAGCTGGTGCAGGCCGGGCAGCTGATCGCCGTGCGCGGCGGCGACGGCGAACGCGAAACGTCCTTCACCCCGGCCCACGACATCGCGTCGATGACTGTCTACGGGGTGCTGGAGGCGGTCGAACGGTCGGGGCAGACCACCTTCGAGCTCGGACAGACGCCCGAGCTCGCCCGCGTGGACCGCGAACTGGAAATGCTGAAAGACTCAGCCCGCCAATCGCAGGAGAACGTGCGGCTGGTAGACCTGTTGTGAAACCC
>CATKXN010000065.1 GCA_949840605.1 uncultured Alistipes sp. | reverse complement strand
ACCGGCAGGATTTCAACATCGACCCCGAAGGTTTCTGGTACGCCAACGACCAGCCCGGCCGCACGGGCATCTGCGAAATCCGCTACATCGAGGGGCTCTACGCCTTCTGGGACTTCCTGCGGGCCGAGTTCCCGGGTCTCGTGATCGACAACTGCGCCTCGGGAGGCCGCCGCATCGACCTCGAATCGACCTCGCGGTCGGCGCCCCTCTGGCGCACCGACTACAACTACGGCGAACCGATCGGCTACCAGTGCCATACCTACGGACTGAACATGTGGCTGCCCGTGCACGGCACCGGCACGCACCAGTCCGACGCCTTCACCTTCCGGTCGAGCCTCAGCGCCACGATCATCTACAACTGGAAGATCACCAGCGCCGATTCGTCGATCCCCGAGATGCAGCGCCGCATGGCCGAATTCGCCGCCGTGCGCCCCTACTTCTACGAGGACTACTACCCGCTGACGGGTTACGGCGACATGACGGGCGACGACATCTGGCTGGCCTACCAGCTCCTGCGCCCCTCGGACCAGACGGGTTATGTGGTGGCTTTCCGCCGCGAGCTCTCGCCCGACGAACGGAAAGTCGTGCGTTTCCGCGGTTTGGACCCCGAAGCGACCTACGTGCTGGAGAACGCCGACAACGGCGACCGCGTGGAGGCCACGGGCCGGCAGCTGACGGAGGGCTTCACGATGACGATCGGTCAGCCGCGCTCGTCGCTGCTGATCAAATACGGTAAAAAGTAAGGCCATGCTTCGCAACCTGTTTCTGTCACTGCTCCTCGCCGCCGGCTGCTTACCGCTGTCGGCCGCCCGCCCGGGCTTCACGCTCTGGCAGCTGCCTCCGCAGGGCCCGTCGCAGATGAACTCCTACGTGATCCGCACCGACGCGGGGCGCGTCGCGGTGATCGACGGCGGCACGGCGGCCGACGCCCCCTACCTGCGGGGATTCCTCGCGGCGCTGGGCAACCGCGTGGAGTGGTGGTTCGTGACGCACCCCCATGTCGACCACATGGGCGCCCTCACCGAAATCCTGCGCACGCCCGGCGGCATCGGGATCGGGACCGTCTGGCAGTCGCCGATGAGCGACGCGCAGCTGGACACCGACCTCAACCGCCGCAAGCCGGCCGACGCCTACCTCGAAGCCCTCGCGGCCTCGGGGCAGCACGTCGTGAACCTCACGGAGCCGGGGCGGGAGATGCGTCTCGACGGACTGCGGCTCAAAGTCCTGCAGGTCAACGACACGACGACGCTGGTCAACGCCTACAACAACGCCAGCGTCGTGCTGCGGCTGTGGGACAGGCGCAAATCGCTGCTCATGCTCGGCGACACGGGCGAGGAGAGCGGCGACCGTCTGCTGCGCAGCGTTCCGCGGGAGGAACTCGACTGCGACTATATCCAGATGGCCCACCACGGGCAGATGGGCGTCCGCAGGGAGTTCTACCGCACGGTCCGCTTCCGCGCCTGTCTCTGGCCGACGCCCCTGTGGGTGTGGAACAACGACGTGGGCGAAGGCTACGACACCGCGTGGATGAAGACCCCCGAGACCCGACGCTGGATGGACGAAAAGGGAATCGCCGAGCACTACTGCGCCTGGCAGGGGCTCGTCAAAATCGAATAGACCGATAAAAAACTAACACCATAAACCATGAAAAACAACATACTGCGTTATGCGATGCTGGTCTGCCTGAGCGCCTCGGCAGTCACCGTATCGTGTTCGGAAAGCCAATCGGGCGAAACACCCGAAAACCCCGGCAAACTGACGGCGATCACCCTCACGCCTTCGCCCCTCTCGCTGGTCGCCGGACAGACCGCACGGCTGACCGCCACGGCCACGCCCGCAACGGCGTCGCTCGAAGGGCTCCGCTGGTCGAGCGAGGATCCGAAGACCGCCCGGGCCGGCGACGACGGAACGATCGAGGGCGTCGCCGCCGGCAGCACGACCGTCAGGGCCAAATGCGGCGGCGTAACGGCCTCGTGCGAGGTCACGGTGACCGCCGCGCCGATCGCGCTCGAAAAGATCGAACTTTCGGTAGCGCTCGCGGCGGTCGCGACAGGCAAGACGCTGGACGTCACGGCGAAACTCGTTCCCGAGAATGCCGCCGCAGCGGGTCCCGTCGTCTGGAAAAGCAGCGACACCTCCAAGGCGGCCGTCGACCAGCACGGCCGCATCACGGGCGTCGCCGAAGGCCGCACCGTCGTTTCCGCGACGATCGGATCGGTCAGCGCCAGCTGCGACATCGAGGTGTACTCGCCCGCAGCGGCCCGCGAGTTCACCTTCCTGCAGCTCAACCTCTGGGAGGGCATCGCCAACGTCGCCAACGGCCAGGAGGCGCTGATCAAACAGCTCGCCGAGCTGAAACCCGACGCCGCGTCGTTCTGCGAATTCACTTCGGAGGACAACGCGCGAACGATCCTTAGCGCCGTGGCCGACGAACTCTACAAGCGCACCGGCATCCGCTACACCTACACCTGCAAGGGAGGCAACGGCACCCGCGGCCTGCTGACGCGCCACCCGGTGCTCTCGACCGACGCCGTGAACGGCAACCAGTGGTTCTACCGCACGGTGATCGACTTCTACGGCCAGGAGATGGCGGTCTACGCTTCGCACGCCTACCATATGTATTACGCCTGCTACCTGCCGCGCGGCTACGGCGACGGCTCTTCGCCCTACGGCTGGGACAAACTCGCCGACGGTCCGATCACCGACGTCGAATACATCCTCGAACGCGAGGAGAAGTCCGGACGCACGCAGATCGCCAGGGACCTCGCGGCCGACACCCGGACCCAGCAGGCGCAGGGACGCCTCTGCATCTTCGGCGGCGACCTCAACCAGCCCTCGCACCTCGACTGGACCGAGGCGATGAAGGACCGATACGAACACAACGGCTGCGTGGTGGCATGGCCCGTCTCGGCGACCTGCTACGCCGACGGCATGAAGGACGCCTACCGGGAGGTCTACCCCGACCCCGTGACCCATCCGGCCGTGACGTGGCCCGTGAACAACAAGGACGCCCGGAAAGAGACCCAGTGGGCGGCGGAGGCCGACGAACGCGACCGCATCGACTTCGTCTACTACCGTCCCGACGCCAAATTCGCCCCGACGAAAGCCCGGATCATGGGTCCCTCGTCGATGATCTCCAAGAGCGCCGTCGTCGAGGACCGGTTCGTCGACAAGTCCGAGGAGCTGATCGAACCCGTCGGCGGCGTATGGCCCAGCGACCACCGGGGACTCTTCATCACGTTCGAAGTACAGTTTAACCGATAATAACCCAAAAAACAACAGACTGAAATGATCAAAACAACCATCGCGCTCCTCCTGCTCGCCCTGTTCGCCTGCTCGAATTCCGACCCCCGCCCCGCCCCCGGCAAGGAGCCGGGTACGCCGCCGGACGAGGTGGTTACATACGGAAACGAATCGCTGGTGGCGGTCGACCCCTCAGGCAGGGAGATCGCCTTCGACTACCGCGCTCCGCGCGACCGGAAGGTCGGCATCTTCTACTTCATCTGGATCGGCGCCCACGGCTACGACGCCGGCGACTACTTCGGCGGCGACATCGTCCCGCCGAAGGCCTCGGACACCCGCTCGCCCTACGACATCAGCGAGATGGAAAAGGGGTACGCCGATCCGACGGACATCCCCTTCGGTCCCAGGGGCGCCATGCACCACTGGGGCAGACCCTATCTGGACTATTACGTCTCCAACGACACCTGGGTGATCCGCCGTCACGCCCAGATGCTTTCGGAAGCGGGCGTCGACGCGATCTTCATCGACGTGACGAACGGCTATGCCTACCTTCCGGTGGTCAGGACGCTCTGCAACGTCTACAAGCAGATGCAGCGCGAAGGCAATCCGCATCCGAAAATCTCGTTCGTCCTCAACTCGAATCCCGCTCCGGTGGTGCGGGAACTGATGACGCTCTACCGCAACAGCGACTACGACCGCCTGTGGTTCGAGCTGGACGGCAAACCGCTGCTCCTGGCGCCTCCGGGAGATTACGGAGCCGGAGTTTCCGACCGTCTCACGCTACGCCAGACCTGGTTCGACACGCAGTTCAATTACGGCGGCAACTGGTACGGCGACGGAGCCGGCAAGTGGGCCTGGGGCGAATTCTCGCCGCAGCGCAGCGTGAAGGAGGAGATTCCCGTCATGGCCGCCAGCCATCCGGTCTGGAACATCGGCCGCAGCTACACGGGCAATTCGCCCGAGGGCAAGGGCGGCCGCCAGCCCGCGAACACCACGGCCGAGCAGCGCGCCGCGGGAACCTATTTCAAACAGCAGTTCGAGCACGCCATCGCGTGCGATCCCGACCTGATCTTCCTCACGGGATGGAACGAATGGGTCGCCCAACGGCAGGTGAGCACGGGCCCCATGCAGTTCATGGGCAAGGCGATCAAAGCCGGCGATCCCTTTTTCGTAGACTGCTACAACCACGAATTCAGCCGCGACATCGAACCCTGCGCCAACGATTTCACCGACGTCTACTATTACTACATGGCCGATTACGTGCGCCGTTACAAAGGCGTCGCGCCGGTCGCGCCGGTGAATGAGGTCCACAAGATCGCCGTCGACGGCGAATTCGACGACTGGACGGCGCTCGGCACCCGCTACATGGATTACTCGGGCGATACCCGGGCGCGCGACCACTGGGGTTTCGGCTACAGGAACATCAACCTCAGGAACAACACCGGACGCAACGACATCCGCTACGCCAAAGTGGCCACCGACTGCAAATCGCTTTTCTTCTACGTGGAGACCGCCGAACCGATCACACCCCGCACGGGACGCAACTGGATGCGGCTTTTCATCTCGGTGAAAGGCAGCGCGGCGCCGGCCTGGGAAGGATTCCAGTGGGTCGTCAACAACAAGGTCACGGGCGACGCCCGGACCACGCTCCAGCGTTCGAAGGGAGGCTGGGACTGGGAGGACGCCGCCACGGTCGACTACGCCGTCTCGGGCAACCGGATGGAGATCGCCGTCCCGCTCTCGGAGCTCGGCATCGCCGACGTGCGCGACTTCACGGTCGATTTCAAATGGATCGACAATGCCGTAGCCGACGGCGACATCCGCGAGTGCATGCGCGACGGCGACTCGGCCCCGGGCGACCGCTTCCGTTACCGATATATCTTCAAGTATTGATCCCAACACCCCGATTCAACCATGAACAATCTCCTTATGACCGCCCTGCTCGCCGGGTCGCTCGCCGCCTTCGCCGGCTGCAGGGACGACGACAGCGGCAAATCGCAGAAGTACCCCTCGCAAATCCCCGCCGCGGAGAAGATTCCCGTGGTGGCATGGCACGGCGTGCGCGCCTCGCACGCCAGCGCCGAACGTTTCCGCGAGGCCGAGCAGATGGGCATCACGCTCAACTACTCGCGCATGGGCAACGTCGAAACGGCCCTCAAGTGCCTCGACTGCGCCGCCCAGACCGGCATCAGGCTCATCGTCGAATGCGATGAGCTCTATACGGAGAGCAAGCGCCTCGACGCCGTGAATCGGCTGAAAGGACACCCCGCGCTGGCCGGCTATTTCGTCATGGACGAACCCCATCCGACGCAGTTCGCCAACATGTCCAGGATGATGTCCGACATCCGTCACGCGGACCGCGAGCACATCTGCTACGCGAACATCTTCCCCACGGGCGGCCCCGAGCACTACGCGGCCCTCGGCGTGAAGGACTACGACGAGTATATCGACCGCTTCATGGCCGAGGTTCCCGAAATCACGTTCCTCTCGTTCGACAAGTACCCGATCATCAAGGACCCGAATGTCGCGGACAGCCCGCGGCAGATTCTCGGCGAGTGGTACCAGTGCCTCGAGATCGTCCGCGACCGCGCGCTCCGCTCGAAGATGGATTTCTGGAGCTTCATGCTCACCGTACCCCACACCAGCTACCCCCAGCCGACGGTGAACGACCTGCGTCTGCAGGCGTACAGCAACCTCGCCTACGGCACGCAGGCGCTCCAGTGCTTCACCTACTGGACCCCGACGGTGGCCGACCCCGAGCTCTGGAAATACCGCAACGGCCCGATCGCCGAGGACGGCACCCGCACCGAGACCTACGACATCGTGAAGTCGGTGCTGGACGAAATCCAAAAGCTGTCGTGGGTCTTCCTGGACAACCAGGTGACGGACGTCTGCCACATCGGCACCCCGCTGCCCCTGGGCACCCACGCCCCGGGCAGGCTCCCCGCCGAGATCACCGAACTGTCGGTGGGCCGCGACACCAGCACGGCGTGCGTTTCGTTCTTCGAGAACCACGGCTACCATTTCATGATGGCGGTCAACACCAGCATCAACGAAAAATGCCACCTCAACGTCGGCACGCAGGAGCACGTGCGCCGCATCCGCAAGGACGGCTCCGTGCAGCCGGCCTCGAACGACCCGCGCACGCAGACGCTCGACCCGGGCGACATGGTGCTCTACATGTGGTAGGGAGGGGGGGGGCTCCGCGACCGAAATCCGGAAAAAGCCGCATTCCGCAGGGCTTTTTCCGGATTTTCTCGTGTCTTTGGCTGCGGCGCCGTAACGGCGCTTTTAGCTTGTCGGGACCTCTTGCCGGGCCGTCTGCAATTCGGGTTCGTGCCCGTCCATTCTTTTTCCATCGCAGAGCCTTTCAGATACTCCGCCTCGGAAAAAAATACAAGCGAGCTTGCTTTTTTCTCTCGGCTTATTCGTACTTTGGCTTCACCGAAGATACTCCGCCTCGGAAAAAATGCAAGCAAGCTTGCTTTTTTCTCTCGGCTTATTCGTATCTTTGCCCCGCAAGGTTTCGGAACGGGGCCCGCACGCGCCCCGTCCGATGAAAAGGGAATCCGGTGGGAATCCGGAACAGTACCTGCTGCTGTAAGTCCCCTCCCCTGCGGGAGACGACGGTTGCCGCACGCTATGCCACTGGCTCGCAAGCCGGGAAGGCGCGACAACAGGGACGAGTCAGAAGACCTGCCTTGACAAGGATTCGCACCCGCGGGTTTCGGGCAGAGATCGAACGGCAGCTTCGTCATACGGCTTTTTCCGTTCAGTCGATTTCACCGCCCGGTGCCCGGTGCCTACGACTGTAAAAATGACAAGCCATATGATCCGAAATCTCTGTTTTTCAACGGCGGCGCTCCTCCTGGCGCTGCTCGCATCCTGCAACAAGGACGACGTAATCACGAATGGCGGACCCAAGCCCGTCATCACGCTGGACAACCCCGACGGCATCTACCCGGTGAAGGTCGGCAAATCGGTGACAATCGCCCCGACGGTCGAACATGCCGAAGGCGCCGTCTATGCGTGGTTTCTCGACGACGAAGCGGCCGGTTCCGGGCCGACGTTCACGTATGCGGCCCGGGAGGCGGGCATCCATTACCTCACGTTCCATGTCGAGACCCCGAACGGTGAGGCCGAGGAGGAGCTGCGCATCGAGGTAAACCGGCTGCTGCCCCCGGCGATCACGTTCCCCGTCGGCGACGACCGGGTGATGGAGGTGGAGGCCGGCCGCGAAACCGTCATCGCCCCCACGATCGCCAACAGCGAAGGAGCGACCTTCGAATGGACGCTCGACGGACAAAAAGCTGGGAACGAAGCGACCTATACATTCAGACAAGACAAGCTGGACGATTACGAACTGACGCTCGATGCGGAAAACGAGGACGGCAAAGACCGGGCGACCGTCACCGTCCGGGTGGTGAACCGCTTTACGGTGACGGCCGATTTCCCGGCGCCCTCCCTCCGGTTCGGGGCCACGGGCGTCCGGAACGTATCGCTGGGATGCACGCTCTGCCTGCGCCCCGTCCTCGAACATTTCCACAATCCGGCGTTCGAATGGACGGAGGAAGGCCGGCCCGTAAAAAGAAACGGCGAGTTTTTCGCGTTCGCACCGAAGGCCGCGGGCGAATATACGGTCGCCGTGAAGGTTACCGACGACGACGGCGAAACGGCGACGGCCGAGGTCAAAGTCGTATGCTGTCCGGCTTCGCCCGGGCGGCCCGCCGGAGCGGGTTCCAACCGTTTTTCCGACCGGGTTTACGAATACACTCCGGCGCCGGGTCAGTTCATCAACGAAAGCGGTTTCAGCAATATCGCCACAGCTGAAAAAGCCGCAGAGCATGCGCAGGAGCTGCTCCGGAAGAACGCCGAGGAAGGCAAGAGCCACTACGTGTCGCTGGGGGCCTGGGGCGGATATATCGTCGTGGGTTTCGACCACAGCATCGAAAACAAGGGAGGCTACGATTTTTCGATCACGGGCAACCAGTTCGCCCAGTCGTCCGAACCGGGCATCGTGTGGGTCATGCAGGATACCAACGGCAACGGGCTGCCCGACGACGAATGGTATGAGCTCAAAGGCTCGGAGTACGGCAAGACGGAGACGCTCACGTCCTACGCCATGACCTATTACCGCCCGAAAAGCGTCGGCACGGACATCCCGTGGAAAGACAACCGCGGCAATGCCGGCAAGGTCGAGCGCAACGACGAGCACAAGCAGGATTACTATCCGGGATGGATCGACGCCGAGAGTTACACGCTCTACGGCACGCGGCTGGCCGCCAATACGACGCGCCATCCGATCACGGGCGACTACGTCAACCGCCCCTACGACTGGGGCTACGCCGACAATGCGGGCAGCGACCAGGCCGCGGGAGAGGCCGCCGACGGCGATCCGCGCAAGAACCGTTTCAGAATCGCCGACGCCGTGCATGCCGACGGAACTCCCGCCGACCTACGCTACATCGACTTCATCAAGGTCCAGACCGGCATCAGCCAGAACTCCGGGGCGCTGGGCGAGGTCTCGACCGAGGTGTTCACCTTCGAGGACGAGAACCTCTGAGAACGATCCGCGAAACCGAAAAAGGCGGCGGACTCCGGGAAGTCCGCCGCCTTTTTCGGTCGAAGCCAATCTGTCAGAAGGTAAATTCGTGAACGCCGCCGGCCACCGTGGCGACGTTCTCGCCGCCGACCCGGATGTCGGCCGTCGTATTGGCCGGAACGGTGACCTTCAGCGTCACACGGCCGCCGCTGCGCCGCCACTCCGAACGGATTTCGCCGCGCACCGAGTCGTAGGAGGCCGCAGCCCAGTCGAGCGCCGCGACGAAATGGGGAGCGATGACGATGTGCCCGAATCCGGGAGCCGCCGGGTCGAAATTGATGCCCGCCAGGTCGTTGACATACCACGCGGCGACATCGCCCAGAAAGACGTGGTTGACCGAGGCGTCGCGCCACTCGGGCGAGAGCGCCCACGTTTCGGCCAGCGTCGTGAAGCCCTGGCGGACCCACCAGCCCCACGACGGGCATTCGGTCTGTGCGGCCATTCGATAAGCCGTCTCGACATGCCCGTAGCGGGTGAGCATGCGCAGCACCGTCTTGCTGCCGAGGGTCCCGAAATCGAGAAAATAATCATTGTCGGCAATCATGCGGGCGAGGTTGTCGGCCACGCGCTGTGCGTCGCTTTCGGGAACGATCCCCAGATAGAGCGCCACGCCCTGCGCGGCCTGCGAACCGTTGGCGTAGAGGCCCTTTGCGGCATCGTAGTATTTCGTGTTGATCAGTCGGCGCAGCTGTTCGGCCTTGCGGGCATACCGTTCGCCGTCGCGGCCCAGCAGCCCGGCGAAACGGGCCATCAGCACGTTGTCGTAGTAATAGAAGCAGGTCGAAGTGTAGTCGGTCGGGGTCTGCGTACGGTAGAAAACCCAGTCGCCGATGCCGTAGGTCACGCCGCCGTCGGCCTCCTCGCGCGTGGCGAGGTAATCGAGGTACCGCTCGCAGACGGGCCACATCTTCTCGACAGGGCGCAGATCGCCGTAATAGTTATAGAGCGTGTAGGGAATGATGAAGGCCGAAGCATCCCACACCGGGCCGATCCAGTCGTCGTACCCCCATCCGGCCGTGGGAATGATGCCCGCAAGGCGTCCCGCCTCGTTCTGGTTGTCGACGAAATCGTCGAGCCACTTCTCGTAGAAAGCCATCCCGTCATAGTTGAGCAGCGCCAGGTCCAGGGTCAGGTATCCGTCGGCCGTCCAGCCGTTCTTTTCGCGCTGGGGGCAGTCCGTGGGAATCGACGTGAGGTTGTTGAGATAGGTCCGGCGCGTCATCTCCCAGATGCGGTTGAACAATCCGTTCGAGCAGCCGAACTTCCCGACCGAACGCACGTCGGTGTGCATGCAGCGCGCCGTAAGGCTCTTCCTGTCGAGTTTCACCGGGGAGCTCGACCGCAGTTCCACATACTGGAACCCGTGATAGGTGAAATCGGGCGTCCACGTCTCGCGCCCTTCGCCTTTCAGAATATAGGTATCGGTCTGGAAAACGTAACCCGGCAGGGGCTTGTAGTAAATATCGAGGTTGCGCATCTCGATGCGGCCCGAGGGCTGCACGAATTCGCCGTGGGTCATCGTGACCTGCGTGCCGCGTCCGCCCTCGATCTCCAGGCGGCAGAGCCCCGTGAGGTTGACGCCGAAGTCGAACACCCATACCGTATCGCCGAACGAACGGACCCCGGCGGGCTCCATCTCGCGCACGGCCCGGACGGCGGGCATCGACTGGGCTTTCAGCAGGGGCGAGGGAGCCGCGGCCTCGACGGCCTGCGCCCAGTCAGAATCGTCGAACCCGGGACGGTCCCAGCCGGGAATCTCCCTGCGGGCGTCGTAGACGTCCCCGCTGTAAATGTTGTTCGAACGGCAGGGTCCGTCGGCCGTCGTGCGCCACGAGGCGTCGGAGCAGACCGTCTCGTGCGTACCGTCGGCATAGTCGATGTGCAGTTCGCAGATCATCCGCGCACGGCCGCGCCAGCGGGCCGATTCGAAACTCCACGTGGCGACGGGCTGGATGGCGTTGTAGAAACCGTTGCCCAGCACCGCCGAAAGGACGTTCTCACCCTCGCGGAGACGGTCCGTAACGTCGTGCACGGCATAGAGGTTGCGCCTGTCGTAATGGGTGTAGCCCGGGTCGAGCAGATTCCCCGACACGGGTTCGCCGTTCAGCCCCAGCTTCGCATAGGCCGCGGCGCTCACGTAGAGCCGGGCACGCTCGACGCCCGGCCGCACGTCGAACGCCCGCCGCAGCATCGGCGCAGGGACGAAATCCCGGTCGTGGGCATCGGTGATCCAGCGGGCCTGCCATTCGGAGGTCTTCATCAGGGCGGTTTCGAACTCCGCGACGGGCGAGACGATCCGCCGTCCGCCGGCGTCCCACGCCTCGACCCGCCAGTAATAAGGGGTCCGCGAGGCGAGCAGCCCGCCGTCGGGCATCACGGCAAAAGGGCGGCCGCCGGCGACCTCCCCGGAGTTCCAGACGTCGGGGAGGTCCAGTTTTTCGGGCGCCGTGGCCACGCAGAGGCGGTAGCCGGCCTGCACGAACGCATCGGTGTCTTCATAGGTCCAGGTAAAGCGGGGCGACTGAGTGTCCACCGAGATCGGCGAGACGAGGTATTCGCAGCGCATGTCGGCGATCGCGGGACGTTTCCCGCAGGAACCCGCCAGCAGCGGCAGGAAGCACAGCACGAGCCGGCATCCGGCGGTTCGGAGATTTGCAACATTCATCGGGTCGGAAAATTATTGGGGGTTAAACGGATTTTTCAGGCTTCATCCTCACCGCCGTGCGCGCAGGAAGCGTCGCTGCCGACGCC
The DNA here is from genome assembly GCA_949840605.1 of uncultured Alistipes sp. The sequence goes on along the minus strand of CATKXN010000065.1, from coordinate 2,686 downwards.
GAAGCGGCGGCGGTACTCGACGGGGGTCATCCGCAGGTGGCGGCGGAACATGTTGGAGAAATAGGAGGCGTCGCCGTAGTTGAGCCGGAAGGCGATCTCCTTGATGCTCATGGCCGTTCCCGACAGCAGACGGCAGGCCTCCTGCAGCCGCAGCTCCTGCATGTAGCGCGCCGGGGAGATGTTCGTGTAGTCGCGGAACATCTTGCGGAACCACGAATAGCTCATGTTCACCCGCCGGGCCACCTCGTCGGGCGAGATGTTGGCGTAGAGCTCCTCGCGCATGATGCGCCGCGCGCGGTCGATCTGCCCCACCACGTCGAGCGACACGAACTGGTGGTTCGCATGGTAGTACATCGCCATGCCCAGCAGCAGGTTGGCGATGCCGGCGAGGTATTGCTGGTAGGATGAACGTTCGTTCTCGGCCACCTCGATGGCCTTGTCGTAAAGGGCCGTGATCTCCTCGCGGACCCCCACGCGGAACACCTCGCGGCTGTCGTCGAAGAAGTCGTTGCGGAAGCGCGCGTCGACGTTCGGGCCGCGGAAGCCGATCCAGTACTCGTGCCAGCCCGTCCCGCGGTCGGGCATGTAGCTGTGCCAGCGGTTGGGGCGCAGCAGCACCATATCCCCGGCGCCGATGTCGGTGCGCCTGCGGCCGGGGCCGTAGAACGAGCCGCGGCCCGAAGTGATATAGAGCAGCTGGTAGCTCTCCAGCACACGCCCTTTTCCAACGTCAAAATAGAAACCCGAGGGGTGTCCGACCCGCGGGGGATAGGTCTCGTACCCGGCGGCGACAGACTCGCTGCCCACGGTGTCGACCGTGATGCCCCAGGTCTGGTCCTTTTCGCTGCTCACCAGATACTTATGATTGTTTACAGGTTTCATACGGCAGGTTACTTGAACGGAAAAGCAGTTTGGTTACACAAATATATGCAAAATTCCGCGGCCCGCGTCACCCCCTCCGGAAGCAAACCGGCAGAAAGATCAAAAAACAAAAGCCATCCATCATATTACAACGTTGGAACGGCGAAAAAATGAGTTTTTTTGTACAATCCAAAATCACAGACCGAAACATGCAACCCAAACACTTCGTCGCCTTCGACCTGGGGGCCACCAGCGGCCGCACCATTCTCGGCTCGCTCCGCGACGGAGAGCTCGTCCTCAAAGAGCTGACGCGCTTTCCGAACAGCATCCTGCCCCTGAACGGCCATTATTACTGGAATATCTTCTCGCTCTACGAACACCTCTGCGAGGGTCTGCGGACAGCCGCCCGCGAAGGGGTCGAAATCACCTCGGTCGGCATCGACACGTGGGGCGTCGACTTCGCCTTCGTCGGCCGCGACGGCTCGCTGCTGGGGCTCCCCTACGCCTACCGCGACCCGCACACCGACGGCGCTCCCGAAGCGTATTTCTCCGAGGTGCTGCCCCGCGAGGAGGTCTACGGCGCGACGGGCATCCAGATCATGAATTTCAACTCGCTCTACCAGCTCTATGCCATGCGGCGCGACGGTTCGCCGCAGCTGGCCGCCGCCGACCGGCTGCTCTTCATGCCCGACGCCCTGTCGTTTCTGCTCACCGGGGAGATGGTCACCGAATACACCATCGCCTCGACCTCGCAGCTGCTGAATCCCCGCACGAAGCGCATCGAAGCACGCCTGCTGGAGAAGATGGGCCTTTCGCCCGAGCTCTTCCCCCCGATCGTGATGCCGGGCTGCCGGATCGGCGCGCTCCGTCCCGAGCTGGCCGCCGCCTGCGGACTACCGCAGCTTCCCGTGGTCGCCGTGGCGGGCCACGACACCGCCTCGGCCGTCGCCGCCGTACCGGCCGCCGACGAACGTTTCGCCTATCTCTCGTCGGGCACGTGGTCGCTCATGGGCATCGAGGTCCGCGAACCGCTCATCGACGAGCGGACCGAGCGCTACAACTTCACCAACGAAGGCGGCGTGGAGGGTACGACCCGCCTGCTGAAGAACATCACGGGCATGTGGATTCTGGAGCAGTGCCTCAAAAAATGGAAGGACGAAGGCCGCAGCTACACCTATCCCGAGATCGTGAATATGGCCACCGGGGCCGCGCCGTTCCGGACGATGATCGACCCCGACGACGCCTCGTTCGCGGCTCCGGGCGACATGCCCGCGGCGATCCGCGCCTACTGCGAACGCACGGGACAGCCCGTGCCCGACAGCGACGGCGCGATGATCCGCACCGTGTTCGAAAGCCTCGCGCTCAAATACCGCTTCGTCCTCGACCGCTTCCGCTCGCTGGCGCCGTTCGGAATCGAACGCCTTCACGTCATCGGCGGCGGCTCGAAGAACGCCCTGCTGAACCAGTTCACGGCCGATTCGCTCGGGATTCCCGTGACGGCGGGCCCCTCGGAGGCCACCGCCGTAGGCAACATCATGTTGCAGGCCCGTGCCGCCGGGTGCGTCGGGACGCTGCAGGAGATGCGCTCGCTGATCGCCCGCTGCATCCCGACCGAGCGTTTCACCCCGGGCGACACCGCCTCATGGGATGCCGCCTACACCCGCTTCATGACAATCGTAAAATAACAGTCGTAAAGTAACTACAACGATACTCCATGCACCAAACGCTGTCGACCGCCGTTCCTGACGCCTGCGGCGTCATTTACAAATCCGACCCCTCCCCGGCCCTCCCCCAGGGAGGGAGATGGCGTACGATTCGCACGGGT
>CATKXN010000064.1 GCA_949840605.1 uncultured Alistipes sp. | reverse complement strand
TGACGGGTTCATACGCGTCGTGGGCAAGGGCGACAAGCAGCGTCTCGTTCCGGTGAGCGCCGAGGCCGTCCGGCTCATTACGCACTACATCGAACAGCGGCGGACGCTGCCCGTCGACGCGAAGCATGCCGAGGTGCTTTTCCTCAACAACAAGGGACGGAAGCTGACCCGTGTCATGGTCTTCTACATCATTCGCGATGCGGCCGACAGGGCCGGTATTACCAAACGTATTAGCCCCCACACGTTCCGTCATTCGTTCGCCACGCATCTGCTCGAAGGCGGCGCCGACATCCGGCAGGTGCAGGAGTTGCTCGGACACGAATCCATCCTCACGACGGAAATCTATACGCACCTCGACAGCGAGAACCTGCGGCGGAACGTGGAGCGTCACCATCCGCTGTCGGATTGGTAGGCGTCCGCCGTTTTCCTGTCCGTTGTCCTTCCTGCCCGGACGGTGCCCGCAGGCATGCGAAACCGTGCCGGCTCCGAGTGTTCTCTCCGGCCGGCCTTTGATCGTTCCGGACTTTCGTTTCCCTCCGCATGCTGGCCCGTGCGAAAACGCGAATCCGTCGAACGGACGGTACGACCGGCCTGCGACGCTTCCCGAATAACAGGGTGTCCGTATCGGGATTCGGAACCCGCATGTCTTCGATGTCGTGGAAGAGGCCGCCGGTCGCGAAAACGAAACAGGGCCGTCCGACACGAATCGCGGACAGCCCTGCGGTACGATCCGCAGCAGCGGACGTCACTTCGTCAGCTCGAAGCCGATGCGCATGCCGTCGTAGGCTTCGGTGATTTTGCTCAGGGTGGTTAGCACGGTGATTTTCGTCACGTTGGCCAGAAACGAGACCGTCTTGAGCAGTTTGTCCGCATCGAAGAGCATTTGCAGCTTGTCACCCGAAAGGACGATGCCGGCTTCGACGGTTCCCGTGTCGAGGAGCCCCTGTATGGCTTTGTAACGCAGGACGATCTGCCGTTTTTCGTTGTCGATGGAGAACGTGCCGCCTACTTTTTTATTGCCTAATAGGCAGGTGAACGTGCTGTCGGCGGAGAACGTATAGGAGAATTTACCCGGAGCGATGCCCGCTTTGGCGTAAATGCCCGACAGTTTCTCCTCGATCTGCGAGGCGGCCAGCGTTCCGCCCGCCTTTTTGAGCAGGTCGTCGCTTTCGAATTCGCAGGCCGGCCCGGCGTAGCTCCACGTGCCTTCGAGGTCGGCTACGGCGATTTCCTTTTGCTGGGTCAGCGCGTCGACTACGCCCGATACGGCGTCGTTGTTGAAAATGTCTTTGAGCGACAGTTTCGATTGGGCCGTGAGCGCGACACGGATCGAGAGGCAGCATGCGATGAGTGCCAAGGTTTTCAGTTTCATTGCAGAAGCGTTTGGGTTAGACGATTTTTTTGTTCGGGAGCTTTACCGCGATGCGACCGGAATGGGCGCGTCGCCCTTTCGGTACCAGTCGCCGCGCGAACGGAGCACCTGCTCCACCACGTCGCGCACGCAGCCCTCGCCCCCCTTGAACTGCGAGACGTAGCGCGATATGGCGATCACCTCCGGCGCGGCGTCGGCCGGACACACCGGCATGCCCACATGCAGCATCGGGTCGATGTCGGGGATGTCGTCGCCCATGTAGAGGATTTCGGCCGGGGCGAGTTCCAGCGTTTCGGACAGCTCGCGGAGCGCCTTGAGCTTTTCGAAACAGTTGGTGTAGACGTGTTCGACGCCGAGCATGTCCATGCGGATCTTGAGCGACTTGCCCCGTCCTCCGGTGATGATGGCCACGTGGTATCCTTTTTTGAGGGCCAGCGAGAGGGCGTAGCCGTCCTTGGCGTTGAATTTACGGACGAATTCGCCGTCCGGCGTGACGTTGATCCCTCCGTCGGTCATCACGCCGTCCACGTCGAGCACGATAGCGCGGACGCGCGCTATGTCTTCTTTGAAGTTTCCCATATGTTCAGGCTTATTTCTTGGTAAAGGTTTTGCAGTTCGGGGTGTCCGCTCAACAGGGCGAGATGCTTTTCCATTGTCGGCGTGTCGTTCCTCCGGGCCGGGCCGGTCTGTACGGCCGCCGCCGAGGGGCTCTGCACGGCTTTGGCGGTCGTCTCTGCGATGAGCGGCGCGAGCAGGTCGGGCGCAAGGCGGTATTCGCCGAGGAGTTCCTGTCCGATGGCGAACATGCGGTTGGCGAAGTTGCAGGCGAACACGGCCGCCAGATGCAGCCTCAGACGCTGGTCCGAAGTCGCCCGCAGTACGCGTCTGCTGAGCGCTTCGGCCAGCAGGCGCAGTTCCGTTTCCGTCTCCGGGTCCTCGGCTTCGACGAGCAGCGGAACGTCGTCGAGCGGAATGTCGCGTCCGGCCGTGAAGGTTTGCAGCGGGTAGAAGACGCCCCGGCGGGCGATCCGCTCCGAGAGCTCGGTGAGGGCCACGCTCCCGGCCGTGTGCGCCACGACCGCTCCGCCGAAGTCGAGCGAGGCCGAGAGCCCGGAGACGGCCCTGTCGCTCACGGCGATGAGGTAGATGTCGGCGGGAAGCGGGCGCTCCGGCAGGCAGCCGAAGGGACAGCCGCACATCGAGGCGATGGCCTGTGTCCGCTCGTGGTTCCGGCCGAAGACTTGCGAGAGCCGGTAATGCGTGTTCCGGGCCAGCGCGCGGGCCAGCGCTTCGGCGACGTTGCCGCTTCCTATGACGACGACGGATTTCACGGGCGGGGGATTGGGACGGATTGGGCGGGAATATTCATCAGCAGCACGTTCTGCGGACTTTCGCGCAGCGTGCGGTTCATCTCGCGCAGAATGCCGTCGATTTCGTCGAATTCGGGGCTGCGCGGCATGTCGAGCGACTCCATGCCGTAGGTTTCCACGGCTTCGACGACATCGGATATGCGGATGGAGTGGATGTCGCGGGCGGGGATGTACCGGGTCTCCTTCTCGTTGCGGTTGGCCACCGGCGCGATGAGGCCCGTTTTTTCGAGATCGAACACCGCGTCGCGCACCACGCGCACGGGCAGGTTCATGTCCTTGGCGACGGTTTCCGGCGACACGGGTCCCTCTTCGCGGACGAAGTGGCGGACGATCTGCTGCATGACGGCCAGCATGGCCTTCTTGCGGTAGTTGTAGCTCGTGTCCTTGGAGGCTTTTTCGTATTCGAACTGGCCGATGTTCTGGTAGGCGAACGACAGTTCGGCGCCGAAGAGGACGATCTGCCAACTGTTCTGCATCCAGATGAGGAACAGCGGAACCGCCGCGAAACTGCCGTATATGGCGTTGTAGCTCGTCAGCCTCGACTGGATGTAGATGTAGATCAACTGGAAGATCAAAAAGGCGCTGCCGGCCACGACGCCTCCGCTCAGCGCGCTGCGCACCCTGACCTTGGTGTTGGGCATGACGATGTAGATGAAGGCGAACATGAGCCAGATCATCACCGTGGACGCCGCGCCGAGCAGGATGTTGACCACGGGCGTGGAGGTGTAGTGCAGCAGTTGCTGCCGGATATGCAGCCCGATACTCGTCGAGACGATCCACAGGATGGGCGTCACGACGATCACGGTCGTATAGTCGCTGAACTTGCGGGGCAGGCTGCGGGATTTGCGCACTTCCCAGATGTGGTTGAAGGCGCTCTCGATGTTGCCGAAGACTTTGATGACGGCCCAGAACAGCACCACGACGCCCACCGAGGCGATCAGCCCCCCGCGCGTGCGCTGCAACATGTTGTTGGCGAAGTCGATCACTTGGTCGATGACCATTCGGTTCTGAGGGAACTGGGTGTAGAGATATTCGTTGAGCCGCGTTTCGAGGCCGAAACCTTTGGCGATGCCGAAGACGAGGGCGGCGATGGGCACTAGCGACATGAGCGTGTAGAACGTCAGTGCGGCCGAGCGCACCAGAATGTCGTGCTGGCCGAACCCCTGCGCCGTGAAGATGAGCACCTTGGCCTGCCGGACCGCCCAGCGCGCCTTGCGCGAGCGGTATTCGTGCTCTTTCTTGACCCAGATGTCGTGGGTGACGTATCGGATGACTTTGTTGATCATTGTTCTTTCCTTCATACAAAAATAGGGAATAGTTTCCAATTAACCGCGTTCTTCGAGCAGGACGGCATATTGCGTGCCAGCGATCGTCGTGAAGGCGGCCTGCCGGGTACCTCCCTGTTTTACGCCCAGTGCCTTGGCGATGGTTTCGGCGGGGAGCGGGAAATCCTTTTTGAGGATGTCGAGGCGGGCGATGCCGCGGGCTGAAAGCTCCTTTTTCAGCGTTTTGGGACGGTAGGGCAGGATCGCTTCGATAGGGTGGATGCGGCCGAGGAACGCTTCGGGCGCCCGATCCGAGAATCCGTAGCCCGTCGGCGAGAACATGTCGGCGCCGAGCCCGTGCAGATAGCGCTGCGCTGTCCGGGTTTTGTAGAACGCCACGTCGGGCACGAGCAGGTACCGGTACGAGTCACGCGGCATCGGGGCGGGACGGTCGGCGGGGGCGGTCGTCCGGGGAAATTCCGCCGTGCCCTTTCCCGCCACGACCGCCCGGAGCGTGCCGGCTCCCGCGGGCGTTTCCTCGCCCGGAACCTCGATGACGAGTTCCTTGCATTCGCCTCCCCATGAGACGGCTTCGACGACGATGCCCTCGCCCAGCAGAGCGAAGGCTTCGTCGACGTCGAACAGCGGCGAAGCCTTGACGACGATCCGTCCGGCCCGTTTTTTCAGCAGCGGCATCAACGGCAGGATGTTGGGCGAGCACTCTTCGAGCAGCAGCAGCCTGCGGTTGCCCTCGCCCCGGCGGGCCGGATCGACGTAGATCAGGTCGGCCCGTCCCCCGAAGCGTTCGACGAAACGTTCTGCCTCGTCGCAGACCACTTCGATGTTGTGCGCTCCGAGCAGGGCGAAGTTGTGTCGGGCGATGCGGGCCAGCTCCTCGTCGCGCTCGACGGCCACGACCCGCTCGAAACGGTGCGAAAAGTGGAACGCATCGACGCCCAGTCCGCAGGTCAGGTCGATGCAGAGCCTCCCTGCATAGCGTTTGGTCTCGGCCGTGCTTTCGCTGCTGGCCTGTTCGAAGGAGAGCGGCGGGAGGATGCAGCGGGCGCGGTAGTAGGACGGCAGCTTGGTCCGGGCCCGTTGCAGGTATTTGATCTGCGTGGCGATCAGTGCGCCGTTCTTGCGGAGGCTCAGCGCCGCGCGGGCCGGGTCCTCGTCGATGAGGCGTTCGATGGTCCGGCGCGACTCCTCTTCGAGCAGAATGTCCGTTTCTTGGGTCGTCATGCGTACAAATATCCGGCAAAAATACCTAATCCGCAACCCGGTGCGAGGGAATCCCCCGCGGTTTTCCGGACCGGGCCTCCTCCCGGAGCTTCAGCGCGAGGGCCGCCGCGGCCAGCAGCAGGTACGTTCCGCAGATCGCGGGGCCGCCGACCCGGACGTCCGTCACGGTGGCGAAAGGAAGCGAGGCGGTCCGTTCGACCAGTGCGGTCTGGAGGTCCAAGGCCCATTGCGCCGCCGCGCCGCACACCGCACCGGCCGGGGGCAGCGGACAGAGCAGCCACACGAGTCCCGCGCAGATCGCCGCGAAGGCGGTCAGGATGACGAGGGGATTGATCGGCAGGGCCAGCAGCGGGATGTTTCCGAAGTGGTAGGCCACCAGCGGCAGCGTGCCGAGCTGTGCGGCGACGCCCACGAGCAGCGAGCTCCACAGCGCGTCGACGAGGCGGTTGCGGCTCAGCTTGCGCCGGTAGAGCCGGGGATAGAGGAACAGGATCGAGAGCACGGCCGCGAACGAAAGCTGGAAGCTGACATCGAACAGCCCGAAGGGCCGGACGGCGAGCATCAGCGTGGCTGCGCCCAACACGATGTTGTAGCCGCAGCCTCGGACGGACGCGCCGAGGGCGATCTGCGCCGCCGAGAGCATCAGGGCCGAGCGCACGACCGGGGGCGAAAGGCCCGCCACGAGGGCGTAGGTCCAGAGCAGGGCGACGCACAGGATGTTCTTGATAAGATGTCCGTGCGGCAGCAGCGCGAGCCAGCCCAACAGCAGGTTGACGAACAGCAGCACGAAGCCCATGTGCAGGCCCGATATGGCCAGAATGTGCGAAACGCCGGCCCGCGCGTAGGCGGCTTTGAGTGCGGGTTCCGTACCGCGCCGCTCACCCGTCGTCATGGCGAGCAGCAGCCCGCGCTGGGGCTCCCGCATCGGCAGCCGGCTCATCCGTTCGATGGCTCCGGCGCGGAAGGCGGCCAGACGTTCCGCGAGCCCTCTGTCCGTGTCGCCGAGGCGTTCGGGCGGACTCGACGCATGGACGTAGAGCCGTGCGGAAATGCCCCGGCTGCGCATCATCGCTCCGTAGCGGCTTCCCGTCGTGTCGAGCGGGTAGAGCCGCCCGCAGACGACGAGGCGTTCGCCCCGGCGGACGGGATGGGCGGTATCGATGCGGAGTTCGATTTTTTCGCGGGTCGCCCTCCAGCAGTGCTCCCCGTCGGTTCCTTCCGGACGGAACAGGCCGGCCCGCGCCGTCGTCCGTTGCCAGCGCCCTTGCGTGAAAGGCGTTTCGATTGCTTCGACCGCCACGTACACCCTCTCGTTGCGGGGGATGAGCTCGCGTGTGGCGTGCCATTCGGTCGTGACGATGCCCGTGCAGAACAGCGCAGCGAACAGGTACCACCGTCCCTGCCGGCGGGCCCTGAGCCGCCATGCCGCGAGGTATACGGCTGCCGCGACGACGAGCACCGCCCATGCGGGAGCCCGCACGCAGCCGTGGGCCAGAATGCCCGCCGCATAGGGCGGCAGGATGCGGCAGAAAGGCATGATGCGGAGCTTGTCGGCGAGCTTCATGGGTGTGCTTCGGAAGGGATGTGATTACGATGTGGCATGATCGCTGTCGGATCGGACGGTGCGGTCGGTACAGGATAGGTCGGACTCACTCGCCCCACGCCTGACGGTCGAGGCTGCGGTAGCGGATGGCTTCGGCGATGTGGCTTTCGCCGATCCGCTCGCAACCTTCCAGATCGGCTATCGTGCGCGAGACCTTGACGATGCGGTCGTAGGCCCGAGCCGAGAGGTGCAGCCGTTCCATCGCCCGGTTCAACAGCGCGGCAGGGCCTTTATCGAGCGGGCAGTACGCTCTCAACTGGCGGCTCGTCATCGAGGCGTTGGTGTGCGTGGACGTACCGGCGAACCGCTCCTGCTGGATGCGCCTCGCGGCGACGACCCTGCGCCGGATCTCGGCACTGCTCTCTTCGGGGCGCGGCGACGAGAGTTCGGCGAAAGCGACCGGCACCACCTCGATGTGCAGGTCGATGCGGTCGAGCATCGGTCCCGAAATCCGGTTGAGGTATTTGAATACGGCGCCTTTCGAGCAGACGCACTGGCGGGTGGGGTGGTTGTAATAGCCGCAGGGACACGGATTCATCGAGGCGATGAGCATGAAATCGGCCGGATAGCACACCGTGTATTTCGACCTCGACACGGTGATTTCCTTGTCCTCCATCGGCTGGCGCATCGTTTCGAGCAGGTTGCGGCCGAATTCGGGCAGTTCGTCCAGAAACAGGATGCCGTTGTGGGCGAGCGAAATTTCGCCGGGTTGCGGGCTGCTGCCTCCGCCGACCAGCGCCACGCGCGAGGCCAGATGGTGGGGCGAGCGGAAGGGCCGCTGCGTGAGCAAGCCCTGTGCCGCGCCGATCTTGCCGGCTACGGAGTGTATTTTCGTGGTTTCGAGCGCCTCGTCCATCGTCAGCGGCGGCATGATCGAGGGCATACGCTTGGCGAGCATCGTTTTGCCCGATCCCGGAGGGCCGATCATCAGCGCGTTGTGCCCTCCGGCCGCCGCGATTTCGAGCGCCCGTTTGACGGCCTGCTGGCCCCGGACGTCGCCGAAGTCGAGGTCGGACGTTGCGGCCTGCCGTTCGAAACGTTCCCGGATGTCGATTTTTGCGGGTTGCAGCACCGGCTCTCCGCGCAGCAGGTCCACGACCTGACGCAAATGATCCGCGCCGTAGACCTCCAGTCCTTCCGCGACGGCGGCTTCGGGGGCGTTCGCCCGCGGAAGGACGATCCTGCGGAATCCCTGCCGGCGGGCTTCGACGGCGATGGGCAGTGCGCCCCGGATGGGCAGCAGCGAGCCGTCCAGCGACAGCTCGCCCATCACGATGCAGCCTTCGAGCGCCTCGGCGGGCAACTGTTCCGTCGCGGCCAGCATGGCCACGGCGATGGTCAGGTCGTAGGCCGAACCCTCCTTGCGGATGTCGGCCGGCGAAAGGTTGACGACGACCTTCTTGCCGCTCATTTTGTAGGAACAGTTCTCGAAGGCCGCCCGTATCCGTTCCTGACTTTCGCGCACGGCGTTGTCGGGCAGACCGACCATGTACATGCCAATACCGGCCGTGATGTTGACCTCCACGGCGATCGGAATGGCTTCGATGCCGACGATGGCGCTTCCGTAACTTTTGACGAACATTTTCGGATAATTTTTTGTCGGGATGATTCTAATGGCGGTTCGTGATCCGGCGAAAGCCGTTGCCGGCGTTTGTCGGGATATATATATTGGAACTTCTGCCGGGGGCGGAAGCCGATCCGCGCAGGCGGCCCGTGGGTAGGGAACGACTGCGTTCGGATTCGGATATTGCGGTTCCGGAATGCCGTCGAAAGATGCGGGGAACGTTCCGGATGGATATGCGGTGATAAAGGTGTCTGTATACGGGACGATCGGATCAGAAGGGCGAGTTCTCGTCGTCGGGCGGAGGCGCTCCGAACGTGCCGCCGAGCGACGTGGGCGCGGCGCCCGAACCGGACGGGATGCCGAAGTCGCCGTAGCCGCCAAAATCGTTGATGCTGCCCAGCGAGCCGGAACCTCCGCCGCCGATGGCCGAACCGAACTCGGCGTTCATGCTGCTGTCCATCGCCTCGTAGCCTTCGCCCGCGATGTCGTCGTAGTCCATGAACTTGGCCTGTTCCTTCCGGAAGCGCAGCTTGACGGTGTCCACGGCGCCGTTACGGTGTTTGGCCACGATGATTTCGGCCATGCCCTGCGTGGGCGTACCGTCTTCGTCCACCGTCAGTCCGTAGTATTCCGGACGGTGGATGAACGCCACGAGGTCGGCGTCCTGCTCGATGGCGCCCGATTCGCGCAGGTCCGACAACTGGGGCCGCTTGTTGCCGCCCCGCGATTCGACCGAACGGTTCAACTGCGAGAGGGCGATGATCGGGATGTTGAGCTCCTTGGCGATCGCCTTGAGCGAGCGGGAGATCATGGCCACCTCCTGTTCGCGGTTGCCTCTCGAATCGGTCTGGGCCGTCATGAGCTGCAGGTAGTCGATGATGATGAGCTGGATGTCGTACTGCGTCTTGAGCCGCCGGGCCTTCGACCGGAATTCGTAGATCGAGAGGGCGGGCGTGTCGTCGATGAACAGCGGCGCGGCGGCCAGCGGCTTGATCGAGGTTTCGAGGTGTTTCCACTGTTCGGGCGAGAGCTGTCCGTTGCGCACGTCGCGCGAGTCGAGGCCCGATTCGCCCACGACCAGACGCATCATCAACTGCTCGGCGCTCATTTCCAGCGAGAAGAAGGCCACGCCCTTCTCGAAGTCCACGGCCACGTTGCGGGCCAGCGACAGCACGAATGCCGTCTTGCCCATCGACGGACGGGCCGCGATGATGATCAGGTCCGAAGGCTGCCATCCGAGCGTCAGCCGGTCCAGATGGGTGAAACCCGTCGGCACGCCGCTGAAACCGCCCTCGCGCTTGGCCGCCTCCTCGATGATGAGCAGCGTTTTGGTCAAGATGTCCTTCGACTTCTGCACGTCGCGCTTGACGTGACCCTCCGAGACCTTGAAAATCTCGCCTTCGGCCAGATCGATCAGGTCCGTCACGTCCATCGCTTCATCGTAGGCCCTTTTCTGGATTTCGGTGGCGGCGCGGATGAGTTCCCGCTGGACGTATTTCTGGGCGATGATCTTGCTGTGAAATTCGATGTGCGCGGCCGAGCCCACCTTCTGCGTCAACTGGGCGAGGTACGAGGCGCCTCCCACGGCGGTCAGCTTGCGCGTCTGCTTGAGCTTTTCGCTCACCGTGTACAGGTCGATGGGCTTGAGCTCCATCGACAGCTCGGTGATGGCCCGGTAGATGATCTGGTGCGCTTCCTTGTAGAAGGTCTCCGGCGTGAGGATGCCCTGCACTTCGATGACGGCGTCCTTTTCGAGCATCAGCGCGCCCAGCACGGCTTCCTCCAGTTCGAGGGCCTGCGGCGGGACGAGGGCGCCCTGCTCGGTCAGCGCGGCGGCCGCGCCGGCGTTGTTTTCGTTCGGGGTATAACGTTTGGCCATGAATGTCTTTGTTCGGTCGATAGCGTAAAGGTAATGATTTTGCCGTATTCGGGAAAACGGTGCGGACGTTTTCGGACTTCCGAAAGGGTCACCTTCCGCGCCGAGGGGTTTTCCATTCGAAGAAGTAGCTTTTCTGCCGTCTCTTCTCTTCCTGACTGCGGGCCACGTAGACCTTCTCGCCCGTGTAGGGATTTTCTCCGGTGTAGAACATCACCGACGAGAGGGTCATGGGCGTGGGCGTGAGGTCCTGGACCTGTTCGAGGCGGAAGTCGAGCTCGCGCGTCTGCTCCGAGAGCCGCTGCATGTCGCGTTCGGTGCAGCCCGGATGGCTCGATATGAAATAGGGGATCAGCTGGTAGTTCAGCCTCTCTTCGCGGCATATCCTCCGGAAGCGTGCGTTGAGGTCCCGAAACAGCGAGAACGAGGGTTTGCGCATGAGTTTCAGCACGCCGTCTTCCGTATGCTCCGGCGCGACCTTGAGCCGGCCCGATACGTGGTTCCGGATCACTTCGCGCAGGTAGGTCTCGTCGCCGCGTTCGAACAGGTCGTAGCGGATGCCGCTTCCGATGAAGGCTTTCTTGATGCCTTCGATCCGGCCGACCTTGCCGTAGAGTTCCAGCAGCGGCCGGTGGTCGTTGTCCAGATTGCGGCATACCGCAGGATGGATGCACGAGGGACGGCTGCACCGGGCGCACAGCGTTTTGTCGCGGCCTCCCATGCGGTACATGTTGGCCGAGGGGCCGCCCAGATCGGAGAGGTAGCCCTTGAAGCCGGGCATGGCGGCGATTTTCCGGACCTCGCCCAGAATCGACTTCTCGCTGCGGCTCGATATGAATTTACCCTGATGGGCCGATATGGTGCAGAAGCTGCATCCTCCGAAGCACCCCCGGTGCAGGTTGACCGAGAACTTGATCATTTCGTAGGCCGGGATGTCGCCTTTGCCGCGGTAGCGGGGATGCGGCAGGCGGGTGTAGGGCAGATCGAAGCTGCGGTCGAGCTCCGCTTCCGAAAGTTTGGGATAGGGCGGATTGACGACGATGTACTTTTCGCCCACGGGTTCGATCAGGGTCCGCGCCTCCATGCGGTTCGACTCGGTTTCGATCGTGCGGAAATTCTCGCCGAAAGCCCGCCTGTCCTTGAGGCATGTCTCGAACGGGTGGAGCCGCAGGGCGTTTTCGCCGAGCGAGTCGGTATATTTCCGGTCGGTCACGAACGCCACCTGCCGCAGCTTTCTCAGCAGCTTCATGTTGAAACCGTTGGACATGGCTTTGGCGATGTCGAGGATGACGCGGTCGCCCATGCCGTAGCTCAACAGGTCGGCTCCGCTTTCGACGAGCACGGAGGGCTTCAGCGAATCGCTCCAGTAGTCGTAGTGGGTGAGCCGTCGCAGCGAGGCTTCGATGCCGCCGATGACGACGGGCGTGTCCGGGAAAAGGTTTTTGAGGATGCGGGTGTAGACCGTTACGGCGTAGTCGGGCCGGAAACCCGCCTTGCCGCCGGGCGTATAGGCGTCGTCGCTGCGCAACCGCTTGTTGGCCGTATAGTGGTTGACCATCGAGTCCATGCTGCCGGCCGACACGCCGAAAAAGAGCCGCGGCTTGCCCAGCTTGCGGAAGTCGCGCAGGTCGTCCCGCCAGTTGGGCTGGGGTACGACGGCCACGCGCAGGCCTTCGGCTTCGAGCAGCCGTCCGATCACGGCGGCCCCGAAAGAGGGGTGGTCGATGTAGGCGTCGCCGGAGAACAGGATCACGTCCAGCTCGTCCCATCCCCGCGCCCGCACCTCCTTGATCGAGGTAGGCAGCCAGTCGGTCGGTTCGTATGGGCCGTGTGCGTTCATCGGATCAGAAGGGAACTGTCGCCGTAACTCAGGAAACGGAAGTCGTGACCGAGTGCGTAGTCGTACACGTTTTTCCAGTCGTCTCCGATAAAGGCCGAGACGAGCAGCAACAACGTGCTCTGCGGCTGGTGAAAATTGGTGATCAGGCTGTTCGCGATCCGGAAACGATAGCCCGGCGCGATCATGATGCGCGTGGAAGCCTTGAGCTTTTCGGTTCCCCGGCGCTCCATCCATCCGTGCAGGGCTTCGAGCAGCCTCCGTCCGTCGAACTCTTCGGGCGTGTCGTAGATTTCCCATTGGCCGACGGTGCGCTCTGCGTCGGGCGTTCCGTCGCGCAGCGTGCGGTAGCCGAGCGCGCCGAGCGATTCGAGCGTCCGCATGCTCGTCGTTCCCACGGCCGTGATCGAGCCGATGCGGTCGATCATGCGTCCGATCGCGCTGCGTGTGATTTCGAAGTGTTCGGTGTGCATGTCGTGGTCGGCGGCGTTGCGCGCTTTGACGGGAAGAAAGGTCCCCGCGCCCACATGGAGCGTCACCTCCTCGGTCGGATGGCCTTGGGCGTGCAGCGCCTCGATGATTTCCGGCGTGAAGTGCAGCCCGGCCGTCGGTGCGGCCACCGAACCTTCGAATTTCGAATAGACGGTCTGGTAACGCGTGTTGTCCGACTCCTCGCTTTCGCGTCCCAAGTAGGGCGGTATGGGAATGCGTCCCAGCGTTTCGAGCAGTTGTCCGAAGCTCATCGGGGCGTTCCAGTCGAAGCGGACGATCCGTTCCTTGCCCTGTTCGGCCTCGATGCGGGCGGAGAGCCGGTATGCGGCGCCTTCCCACGGGAAGTCGATGTGCAGCGGGCCCTCTTTCCATTTTTTCAGGTTGCCCACGATGCACGACCACCGTGCGGTGTCCCGCGCGGCGAAGGCGCGTTCGTAGTCGGCCGGGTCGTGGGGTTCCAGACAGAAGATTTCGATGCGGGCTCCGGTCTCTTTGCGGAAGACGAGCCGCGCACGGATCACTTTCGTGTTGTTGAATACGAGCATGGACCCTTCGGGCAGACGGTCCGCGAGGGATGAAAAACGGTCTTCGCCGATGCGCCCCCTCTCGTAGACGAGGAGTTTGGACTGCGCCCTGTCGGCGAGCGGGAACTTGGCGATGCGCTCTTCGGGCAGGGGGTAGCTGAACTCGGTGATGTCGAAATAACGTTCCATGTCGTATCGTATCCGGAGCATCCGGAAATTTTGTGCAAAGGAAATAAAAATCGTCCGGTTTCGGGCCGATCGCGAAAAATTTCGTACTTTCGGAATCCGAATCCATACTTATCCGAAAACGACCATGAAGAAACTGTTTTTTTGTCTCATGGGCCTGTGCCTCTCCGTACAGGCTTTCGCCCAACGTTACTCGTTCGACCACGGACCCTATCTTCAGGAGCTGACCGAAGACGGCGCGACGTTCGTCTTCACGACCTCGGCCAAAGGGGTGTCGTGGGTGGAACTCCGTGCCGCGGACGGCACCCTTTCGCGCCATTATGCGCTCGAAGACGGGCTTCGGGACGCTTATACGACGTTCAACGCCATTCGCGTGGAGAACCTCTCTCCGGCCACGCGCTACGAGTACCGCCTCGGCTCGAAGGAGATCGTCGACTTCCAGCCCTACAAGGTGACTTTCGGCGACAGCATCGTCTCGCGGTGGTACGCCTTTTCGACGTCCGACCCCCATGCCGAACGGTGTTCGTTCATCGCCCTGAGCGACATGCACCAGCAGCCCGAAAAGCTCGGTCGCCTGCTCTCGCTTGCCGGCGTGGAGAGCGCCGACAGGGTCTTTTACGTGGGCGACATGATGGACTATTACGCCGACGAGCGGATGCCTTTCGAGAGCTTCATCGACAAGAGCGTCGAGATGTTCGCCACGGAGCGTCCCTTCGTGCTCGTGCGGGGCAACCACGAGACGCGGGGCGACATGGCGCGCAGTTACGCCCGTTATGCGCCCAACACGTCCGGCAAATATTACGGGGCGTACCGCATCGGCGACGTGATGTTCGTCGTGCTGGACTGCGGCGAGGACAAACCCGACGATTTCTGGGTCTACGCCGGGCTGACCGATTTCGACGCCTATCGTACCGAACAGGCCGAGTGGTTCGCCGAACTGATCCGTTCCAAAGAATACAGGTCCGCGCGCTGGCACGTC
>CATKXN010000063.1 GCA_949840605.1 uncultured Alistipes sp. | reverse complement strand
CCATAATAGAAAAATAACTTAAAACACCACGAAAAAATGAAAACCGAACAGATTCAGCAGGCCTACGAGGTCGCAAAAGCACGTTATGCCGACCTGGGCATCGACACCGAAGCAGCACTCGCCGCCTTACAGAACGTATCCCTCTCGCTCCACTGCTGGCAGGCGGACGACGTGACGGGCTTCGAGAACCAAGGCGGCGACCTCACGGGCGGCATCCAGGCCACGGGCAACTACCCCGGCAAGGCCCGCAACATCGGGGAGCTGCGCGCCGACATCCTCAAAGCCAAATCGATGATCCCCGGCAAACACCGCCTCAACCTCCACGAAATCTACGGGGAGTTCGGCGGCGGGTTCGTCGACCGCGACCGGGTGGAGCCCAAACATTTCCAGGGCTGGATCGACTGGGCGAAGCAGCACGACATGAAGCTCGACTTCAACTCCACGTCGTTCTCGCATCCCAAGAGCGGGAGCCTCTCGCTGTCGAACCCCGATCCCGAAATCCGCAGCTTCTGGATCGAGCACACCAAACGCTGCCGCGCCATCGCCGAGGAGATGGGCCGGGCGCAGGGCGATCCCTGCATCATGAACGTCTGGGTGCACGACGGGTCGAAGGACCTCACGGTCAACCGCATGAAATACCGGGAACTGCTCTGCGACTCGCTCGAC
This sequence comes from uncultured Alistipes sp., assembly GCA_949840605.1. Next base: position 13,692 of record CATKXN010000063.1, on the reverse strand, counting down.
AAGATCTTCGAGCAGAAATACGACCACATGAAGGACTGCATCGAGTCGAAGGTCTTCGGCATCGGGCTGGAGAGCTACACCGTCGGTTCGAACGACTTCTACATCGGCTACGGCACCTCGCGCGGCAAGATCGTCACGCTCGACACGGGCCACTTCCACCCCACGGAGGTCGTCGCCGACAAGCTCTCGTCGCTGCTGCTGTTCACCCCCGAGGTGATGCTGCACGTCTCGCGCCCCGTGCGCTGGGACTCGGACCACGTGACCATCATGAACGACGAGACGCTGGAACTCATGAAGGAGATCGTGCGCTGCGACGCCCTCGGCCGCGTGCACATCGGTCTGGACTATTTCGACGCCTCGATCAACCGCATCGGCGCCTATGTCATCGGTTCGCGCGCCACGCAGAAGTGCCTGATGCAGGCTCTGCTGGAACCGCTGGCCACGCTGCGCAAGTACGAGGCCGGCGGACAGGGCTTCGAACGCCTGGCCCTGCTCGAAGAGTCGAAGTCGCTGCCCTGGAACGCCGTGTGGGACATGTTCTGCCTCAGAAACGACGTGCCCGTCGGCGAGGAGTTCATCGCCGAGATTCAGCAATACGAACGCGAGGTCACCTCGAAACGCGCATAAGTCATGGAGATACTCATCGGATTGCTGATCATCGCCGTCGGCAGCTTCGGACAGTCGAGCTCCTACGTCCCGATCAAGAAGGTCAGGGAGTGGAGCTGGGAAAGTTTCTGGCTCGTGCAGGGAATTTTCGCGTGGCTGGTCTTCCCGCTGCTGGGGGCCCTGACCGCCGTGCCCGAGGGCGGCTCGCTCTTCACCCTGCTGGGTGAGGGCGGCGCACTCCGGGCCGTCGTATACGGAGCCCTTTGGGGCGTCGGCGGCCTCACGTTCGGACTCTCGATGCGCTACCTCGGGGTGGCGCTCGGGCAGTCGATCTCGCTGGGCACCTGCTCGGCCTTCGGAACGCTCCTTCCAGCTCTGTTCGCCGGCACGGACCTCCTGCACGGACAGGGGCTCGTCCTGCTGCTGGGCGTCTCGGTGACTCTCGCCGGCATCGCCGTGATCGGCTACGCCGGGTCGCTGCGCGCGCGGAACATGACCGAGGAGGAGAAACGCGCCGCCATCAAGGACTTCGCGCTGACCAAGGGCCTCGCCGTGGCCCTGCTGGCCGGCGTGATGAGCGCCTGCTTCGCTCTGGGTCTCGACGCCGGGGCCCCGATCAAGGCCGCGGCCGCGGCGCAGGGCGTCGATCCGCTCTACGCGGGGCTTCCGGTCATTCTGCTCGTCACGCTGGGCGGATTCGCGACCAACGCCGCCTACTGCATCTGGCAGAACGTCCGCAACCGCACCGCCGGGGAATATTTCGGCGTGCCGGGTCCGGTGCTGGCCAACAACCTGCTGTTCTGCGCCCTGGCCGGCGTGCTGTGGTACTCGCAGTTCTTCGGGCTGGAGATGGGCAAGAGCTTCCTCACCGGGTCGCCCGTCATCCTGGCCTTCTCGTGGAGCATCCTGATGTCGCTCAACGTCATCTTTTCGAACGTCTGGGGCATCCTGCTCAAGGAGTGGAAAGGCTGCGACGGCCGCACCCTGGCGACGCTCGCCGCGGGTCTTGTGATCCTGCTCTTCTCGATCTTCTTCCCTTCACTGTTTCAATAAAAAAACGATATGAAATCAATCCTCGAAAACCGTCCCGAACTGGCCCGCCGGGTGGCCGAAGTCGCCGAAGTCGCCGGCTACCTCTGGCAGAAAGGCTGGGCCGAACGCAACGGCGGCAACATCACGGTCAACGTCACGGCCTATGCCGACGCCGCCGTCCGTTCAATGGCCCCGATCAGCGACCCGGTTCCGTTCGGCATGACGCTGCCCCACCTCAAGGGGTGCTATTTCTTCTGCAAGGGCACCAACCGCCGCATGCGCGACCTGGCGCGGCAGCCGATGGAGAACGGCTCGGTGATCCGCATCCTCGACGACTGCGCGTCGTACGAGATCGTCGCCGACAACCCCGTGAAGCCCACCTCCGAGCTGGCCTCGCACCTGGCGATGCACGACCGGATGATCGCCTCGGGCAACGGCTACACCGCCGCCATCCACACCCACCCGATCGACCTCGTGGCCATGACCCACAATCCGGCGTTCATCGGCAAGGACGTGCTGACGAACCTGCTGTGGTCGATGATCCCCGAGACGCGGGCCTTCTGTCCCAAGGGGCTCGGCATCGTGCCCTACGCCATGCCGAGCTCCACCGAACTGGCCGAAGCCACGGTCGAACAGCTCCGGGAATACGACGTGGTGATGTGGGAGAAGCACGGCGTCTGCGCCGTGGGTCCCGACATCATGGAGGCTTTCGACCAGATCGACGTGCTTTCGAAATCGGCGCAGATATACCTGACAGCCAAGTCGATGGGATTCGAACCGACGGGCACCACGCAGGAGCAGATGGACGAACTCAAACGCGCCTTCAATCTCTGAGCGGGTATGAAACAGTCGAAAGCCGCCCGGACGCTCCTGCTGGCCCTGCTGACGCTCGCCGGATGTTCGGCATCTCCGGCGGAGACCAGCGATGACGAACGTCTGCCCGAATCCACCCGCACGCCGGGTTATGACTCCGGCACGAGCCTCGAAGTGTGCGTCGGCCATTCGACGGGCGTCACGCTCGCCGGGCTGGGCGTGGAGCTCGACCCGCATTTCCTGTCTCAGAACGTCACCCGCCGCGACGGAGCGGAAGCCTCGGACTGGGACAGGATCGTCGTGCCGCGCATCCGCAGGATGGGCATCCAGCGCTTCCGCGTGATGCTGCTGCCCCACTGGTGGGAGCCCGTCAACGACAACGGCGACGCCGGTGTCGCGGCCCTCGACCGCTTCACGTTCGAATCGGCCGAGATGCGGTCGCTCTACAAGGTGCTGGACATCGCCCAGGAGATGGAGGCCGACGTGACGCTCGTGCTGTGGGGATGCCCCGCCTGGTGCGACCTGCTCGACCCGGCCTACGCCGGGGTGAAACGCCATTTCCTCTGCTCGCCCGAAGGAGCGAACTGGGTCGTGGAGCCCGCCGACAACGAGGAGTTCGCCGAGAGTTTCTCGACCGTGGCCAAGCACCTGATCGAACGGCGGGGCTATACCTGCATCAAGGAACTGACGCCCTTCAACGAGCCCGACGGCAACGTCATCCCGCTCGAACGCTACATCCCGCTGGCCAAGGTCCTCGACCGGCGCCTGCGCGCGGACGGAATCCGCGACAAGGTGCGGCTCAACCTCTCGGACAACACCGACACGCGGCGTTTCTTCCTCGAAGGGTGCGCCCGGGACCTCGCGCAGGAGGCCGACCTGTTCAACAGCCACACCTATATCTTCGGTTACGACACCCCCAACCGCACGATCCTCGCGTGGGAGGAGGCCAACGTCGCCGCAGCCGCACGGGCCGGAAAGAACCATTTCGTCGGAGAATTCGGGTCGAACCAGTGCGTCGGGGCCACGCGCCAAACGGACATCGACCGCTACGACCGGGGCGTGCTGATGACGCGGCTGGTCGTGAACTTTCTCAACGCGGGGGCCGTCGGCGCGAGCTACTGGAGCCTCATCGACCAGTATTACGGCCGCAACGAACCTTACTCCGCGATGCAACAGCTCGGGATGTGGCGCTACATGCGGGCCGCCTACCGCCAGGACCCCGACCCGAACGTCTACGACCGGCTGACGGACGACTACCAGCCCCGGCCACAGTACTACGCCTATTCGCTGCTGACGCGCTTCGTGCGCAAGGATTCGGAGGTCTATCCGCTCGACCTCGGCGACGAGTTCGCAGCCGGAACGGCCGTCCGTAACGCCGACGGCCGATGGACCTACGTGATCGCCAACGCCACGGACGAGACCCTGAGTTTCGACCTGAAAAACACGCTCCGCGGCGGCATGTCGGCCTGCAAGGTCTACGTCTACGAAGAACGCCGTCTGCCCGGCGGCGACGGGCAGATCGCCCCGTCGCTGCAAGTCGAAAGCCTTGACGGCACGTTCTGCGTCGGCGTCAGGCCTCACAGCGTCCTCGTGCTCACGCAGCTCTGACACCGAACGCTCTGAAAACAAAAAACCCGTAAGGACAGCCAGCCTTACGGGTTCTTTTCGTTTCGGGCTCTATTTCACGAGCGCGATCTCGTCGATGCAGAAAAAGGACGGGTCGTTCGTAATATCGATGCCCTCCACCTGGAAGACCAGCTTGTCCACTTCGCCGAACGACGCCAGGCTCACTTTGCGCCAGCCTTCGAGTTTCGCAGCGCCCGATACCAGCGTCTCGGTCACGCTGCCTTTCTCCGCCGAGCCGTTCCATCCGGTGATCTTCACCTTGAAAAGGTCGCTGTCCTTGCCCGTGAAATAGGTGCCTATCATGGTCGAATTGGCGATATAGAGGTGATCGACAGTCCGCGCCACGATGAAATCGATGGTAGGATACCCCGACTCCGTCATCCACTCGGAGTTACCTCCGGCAGATGTATTCGTATCATAACATACGGCATAAGTTTTCGTGCCGTTCGCACCGCCGTCGGCCCACACGGAGAACTGGTTCGCATAAGAATAGGTCGTCGTCCCCTTATTCGGCAGTTGCGCGAGGGCGATGCCGCCCCACGCGTCCCATTGGTACGAATAGTAGGAGTTGAACACGACCTTCTGATCGGAGGTCATGAAAAGGGGCCCATCGTAGTTTTCGTCCGTCGCATAATCCTTGGCGCAGAATATCTTCCTGTATACGAACGGATCGGCGCTAACTGTCATGGAAACGCTTTTCAACACGACATCCTCGCCGGTCATGACATCCATCAGGTGTTCGGATTCCTCGAACGAAATCACATCGTACTGCGGCTTCGGCGCATCGTCGTCGTTATCGTCGCAGCCGGTGAAAGCCAGTGCGGCCAATAAGATCAGGGGAGTGGCAATTAATTTTTTCATGTCTCTTTGGGTTTTGATATGTTCGTAAAATAAAAAATCCGGTCCCGGAACCTCCCGGAATCGAATCTCTTTTTCGCCTCAGGCAGCCTTCCGGCCGCCGTTCCGTGGCTGCGCCACAAAACCCTACGATGCTCCGTTCTCCGCAGATGCGCTCGAAAAAAAGATCCTCCTCCTGAGGGAGATGCAAGGCAGGTCTTCTGGCTCGTCCCTGCCGCAACGCCTTCCCGGTCCTGCGACCAGTGGCTTCAGCGTGTTGCGGCAACTAACGGAACTTACAGCAGCGGGAACTGCTGCCGATTCTCACGGCATTCCCTTTTCATCACACGGGGCCTTGCCCGGCCCTTTGTGAACCATTGCGGCACAAAATTAGAAAATAAATTCGTATCTTTGCTCCCGCAAACGTAAAAAAAGCAAAAAATGATGAAACACGCATACGTATTTCCGGGTCAGGGCGCTCAGGCCGTCGGTATGGGCAAGGACCTTTACGACAACGTCCCGGCCGCGAAGGAGTTCTTCGAGAAGGCCAACGAAATCCTCGGATTCCGCATCACCGACATCATGTTCGCCGGTACGGACGAGGAGTTGAAGCAGACCAAGGTCACCCAGCCCGCCGTGTTCCTCCACTCGGTCATCATGGCCAAGGCGCTGGGCGTCGAGCCCGACGCCGTAGCAGGCCACTCCCTGGGCGAGTTCTCGGCCCTCGTGGTTGCCGGAGCCCTCTCGTTCGAGGACGGTCTGAAACTCGTTTCGAAGCGTGCCACGGCCATGCAGGCCGCCTGCGAGGCGCAGCCCGGCACGATGGCCGCCATCCTCGGCCTGGAAGACAGCGCAGTCGAGGAGATCTGCGCATCGATCGACGGCACGGTCGTCGCCGCCAACTACAACTGCCCGGGCCAGCTGGTCATCTCGGGAGCCGTGGAGGCCGTGGAGGCCGCCTGTGAAAAAGCCAAGGCCGCAGGCGCCCGCCGCGCCCTGCGCCTGCCTGTGGGCGGCGCGTTCCACTCCCCGCTGATGGAACCCGCCAGGCAGGAGCTCGAAAAGGCCATCGCCGAGGCGCCGTTCCGGACGCCCGTGTGCCCGATCTACCAGAACGTGGACGCCAAGCCCTACACCGATCCCGCCGCCATCAAGGCCAACCTGATCGCCCAGCTGACGGCTCCCGTGCGCTGGACCTACATCGTCAAGAACATGCTGGCCGACGGCGTGACGGAATTCACCGAACTCGGCCCCGGCACCGTACTGCAGGGCCTCATCCGCAAGGTGGACGCAAACGCCGCCGTGGAGTCGAAATCGACGCTGTAAGAGAACGTTAATACCTTTCTCCGCACGTCTATGCCGCCTTCGCCCCTTCCCGAGGGAGGGAAATGACGGACAGGCCGGCAGTTTTCGCACTTAAAATCAACGCGTTGAAAATCAGCGCGTTGATTTTTTACATCCCGCTCCGGCATAAAATTTATTAAATTTTATTAAAAATTGATTGCATTTATTAAATAAACTCGTTATATTTGCAGAGTTCGTTAAAAATGAGACTGTACGGATGACATCACTGACCGAATTTTTCAACAAACACGAAGATGATACCCTGAAGGGTATTTCTCACAAAAACAGCATCATCAAGCGCAATATCATCGCGCACATGGCCGTCAACGGCGAATGCACGCTCTCGGAACTGACCAAGGAGCTGCATATCAGCGTCCCGACCATCACCAAGCTGGTGCAGGAGCTCGTCGACGAAAACATCGTGACCGACCTGGGCAAGGTGGAGACTCCGGGCGGACGGCGTCCCAACATCTTCGGACTGGCCAGCTCGGCGATCTACTTCGCCGGCGTGAACGTCGGCCGCGACAACATGCGCTTCCTGATCACCGATCTGCAGAACAACATCATCAAGGAGGAGAACGACTTCACGTTCGAACTGCTCGACCGGCCGCAGTGCATCGAGCGCATCTGCTCGAACATCGAGAACTTCATCGCCACGTGCGGCATCGACCGCGGGAAAATTCTCGGGCTGGGCGTCTGCATGACGGGCCGCGTGAACCCCGACACGGGCCGCAGCTACAAATATTTCACCACGAGCGAGCAGTCGCTGCGCGATATGATCGAAGAGCGCGTCGGCATCCGCGTGCTGCTGGAGAACGACACCCGGGCCCGGTGCTACGCCGAGTACACCTGCGGCAAGTCGAAAGACGAGAGCAACGTGCTCTACCTCCACATGGGCCGCGGTGTGGCCATCGGCATCGTGGTCGACGGGCAGCTGTACTACGGCAAAAGCGGTTTCGCGGGCGAGTTCGGGCACATCCCCTTCTTCGACAACGAGATCATCTGCTCGTGCGGCAAGAAAGGCTGTCTCGAGACCGAGGTTTCGGGCATCGCCATCGAGGACAAGATGTGCCACCTGATCCGAAACGGCGTGAACACCATCCTGCGCGAGAAATACGACCAGCAGAAGACCATCCATATCGACGATATCATCACGGCGGCGAAGAACGACGACAACCTCTCGATCGAACTGATCGAGGAGGCGGGCGAGAAGGTCGGCAAGGCCGTGGCTTTCCTGATCAACACGTTCAATCCCGAGACGGTCATCGTCGGCGGCAACCTCGCGGCGGCGGGCGACTACATCATGCTGCCGCTGAAGTCGGCGACGAACAAATATTCGCTCAACCTGGTCTACAAGGACACCAAGTTCCGCGTGTCGAAAATGACCGAAAACGCCAATGCCTGGGGCGTGGCGATGCTGATCCGCAACAAGATCATCGGACTGTAATGAACATCGAAGGCCGCACCATCCGCCTGCGGGCCGTGGAGCCGGAGGACGCCGACCTGATGTACGTGTGGGAGAACGACTGCGACATCTGGGCTGTCAGCGGCACGACGGAACCCTTTTCGCATTACCAGATGCGGCGTTTCGTCGAACGGCATCAGGACACCGCCGGGGTGCTCTGCGACGGACAGCTGCGGCTGATCGTCGAGACGCTGCCGAACGCGCGGCCGGTCGGGGCGATCGATCTGTTCGAGTACGACCCGATCCACCGCCGGGCGGGCGTCGGCATCCTCATCTACGAGCTGAGCGACCGGGGCCGGGGATATGCCTCCGACGCGTTGGAAACCCTCTGCCGTTACACCCGCGACACGCTGCGCGTCCATCAGCTGTGGTGCAACGTCGGGGCCGGCAACGAGGCGAGCCTGCGGCTGTTCCGCAGCGCGGGATTCACCGAGATCGGCGTCAAACGCGACTGGATGTGGAGTCCCCACGGTTATCACGACGAGGTGATGCTGCAAAAGATACTCGACTGAAAACAATTCCATTGCCGCCTGCAGCGTCATTTACAAGTCTGACCCCGCCCGCCCTAAGGTGTCCGCTTCCGGCAGTCGGCACAGAAGAGCCAAAAAATCCCGAAGCTCGAGCTTCGGGATTTTTCATACAGGGCGAAAGGCGCCCGTGAGAATCGAAAATTACAAACGTCGCGAACCGTCGGAGATAACCACGTCGTACACCTTAGGTTCGTGGCCGTACTTGGCGTTGAACTTCTCCTTGGCCGTGGCGATGAAGTTGTCGTAAAGCTCGTCCTTCACCAGGTTGATCGTGCAGCCGCCGAAGCCGCCGCCCATGATGCGCGAACCCGTCACGCCGCACTCCTTGGCCACCTCAGCCAGGAAATCCAGCTCTTCGCACGACACTTCGTAGTCCTTCGACATGCCCCAGTGGGTTTCGTACATCCGCTTGCCGACGGTCTCGTAGTCGCCCTTCTCGAGCGCCTCGCAAACGTCGAGCACGCGCTGCTCCTCGCCGATCACATAGCGGGCACGCTTGTAGTCCTCCTCCGAGATCTTATCCTTGACGGCATCGAGCTGCTCCATCGTGGCGCCGCGCAGGAACTCCTGTCCCAGCATCTTGGCCACCCGCTCGCACGATGCGCGGCGGTCGTTGTAGGGCGATCCCACCAGCTCGTGCTTCACGCGCGAGTCGAGCAGTACGAGCTTGTAGCCCTTCGGGTCGAACGGGAAATAGGCGTATTCCAACGAACGGCAGTCCAGACGGATCAGGTTGCCCTTCTTGCCGAACACCGACGCGAACTGGTCCATGATGCCGCAGTTCACGCCGCAGTAGTTGTGCTCGGTGGACTGGCCGATCTTCGCCAGTTCGAACTTGTCGATGCCGCAGCCGTAGAGGTCGTTCAGCGCAAAGGCGTAGGTCGACTCCAAAGCTGCCGACGACGACATGCCGGCGCCCAGGGGCACGTCGCCCGCGAAGACCGTGTCGAAGCCGCCGATCTTGCCGCCGCGCTTCTGAATCTCGCGGCAGACGCCGAAGATATAGCATGCCCAGCTCTGGGCGGGTTTGTCGGCTTCGTCGAGACCGAACTCCGAGCTCTCGCCCAGGTCGAGCGCATAGGCGCGCACCTTGTCCGTGCCGTTGAGCCGGATAGCGGCGACGATGCCCTTGTCCACGGCGCCCGGGAAGACGAATCCCCCGTTGTAGTCCGTGTGCTCGCCGATCAGGTTGATACGCCCCGGAGAGGCGAACAGAATGGCGCCTTCGCCGTAGAGTTCCGAGAATTTCTTGCTGACTTTTTCTTTCATGGTTCCTTATTTATGTGGTTTTAAGTGATTCGGATTGCACGAAGATAGGAAAAATTCCGCAACCTGTAATGCACAATTTTCCCAATTCCTACCACAAATTGACTATTTCATCGAAAACAGCCCCGGAAACGGTTGCAGTCCGGCCCGATGAAATCGGCGGTTCCGTCCGGCTTTCGGCTTGTAAATCCGGAAATGTTTCTTACCTTTGCAAAGGTTTCATTTCACAAGCGACCAACCAACATTTCAAACGATATGATGAAAAAACTCATTTTCTCGGCTGCCCTGCTGCTTGCAGGAGGCGCCGTCCTCGCCCAGCCCAAGGTGATCGCCCACCGCGGCTACTGGACCGCCCCCGAGTCGGCGCAGAACTCGCTGGCTTCGTTCACCAAGGCCGACGCCGTCGGCGTCTACGGATCGGAGATCGACGTCTGGCTCACGGCCGACGACAAACTGATCGTCAACCACGACCGCAAGTACAAGGGCACCGACATCGACATGGAGAAATCCACGGCCAAAGAGATCACGGCCATCGTGCTGCCCAACGGCGAGAACATCCCCACGTTCGACGCCTACCTCAAACTCGTGGCTTCGAAACCCGACACGCGCCTGATTCTCGAAATGAAGTCGCTTTCGGATTACAACCGCGAGGACCTCGCCGCCGAAAAGATCGTCAAGGCGCTCAAGAAGTACGACGTGCTGGATCAGACGGACATCATCGCCTTCTCGATCAACGCCTGCATGGCGTTCAAGAAACTCATTCCCGACACCAAGATCTACTACCTCAACGGCGACCTGCCTCCCAAGAGCATCAAGAAGCTGGGACTGGCCGGCATGGACTACTCGATGGGCATGCTGCGCAAAAATCCCCAGTGGGTGAAAGAGGCGCACGACCTGGGTCTCGAAGTCAACGTCTGGACCGTAGACAAGGAGGAGGACATGAAGTACTTCATCGGGCTGGGCGTGGACTACATCACCACCGACTACCCCGAGCGGCTGCAGGCCCTGCTGAAAAAGTAGGTGCACGACGGCGACAAAAAAAGAGCGGCAGGATTCTTGTCGCTCTTTTATCATATATATTAAGTGGTTTCAGACGTCCACCACCGTCACCTCGATCCCGCGTTCGCGCAGCCGTTCCAGGTAGAGGGGCTGCACACCGCTGTCGGTGATGATGCGGTCCACGGCCTCCAGGTCGCAGATCTTGCTGAACCCGCGTCGCCCGAACTTCGAGCTGTCGGCCAGCACAATGACCTTCTGCGCGGCGTTGATCATCGCGCCGTTGAGCGACGCCTCGAGCATATTGGTCGTCGTCAGTCCGAACTCGGTATCGATGCCGTCCACGCCGACGAACAGTTTGCTGCAATTGAAGTTGCGCAGCATCGACTCCGCGAAGGGACCCACCACGGAAACCGAACTGCTGCGCGTAATGCCGCCCAGCTGGATAACGTCCGCTTCGGCGTGCTGCGAGAGGATCTGCGTCACGGGAACCGCCGCCGTGATGACCGTCAGACGGCCTACGGGTTTGATCTCCCGGGCCAGGAAAGCCATCGTCGTTCCCGAGGCGATGATGATCGAATCGTCCTCGGAGACGAGCGCCGCGGCCGCAGCGCCGATGGCCCGTTTCTCGGCGACGTTCTTTTTCTCCTTCTCGTTGACGTGGCGGTCGCTGATGTAAGGGCTTATGAGAATGGCGCTGCCGTGCGTGCGGTAGAGCTTTTTCTGCTGTTCGAGGTAAGACAGATCCTTGCGGATGGTCACCTCCGAAACCTTGAAAAGTTCGGAGAGCTGCGTCACCGAAATCGAACCGTTCTGCTGAAGCAGGGCCAGGATGCGGCTGTGCCGTTCAGGAAGGCTCAAAAGGGGTTCTTCGCCGGATTTATTCATGCGCAAATTGAAATTTAGATGTTTCGTTCGACCAAGATACGAAAATTATTCGAAATAGATTCACCCGGCCGGAGAAATTCGCTTTCCGGGGGAAACGGCGGTACGGGGCATATTATTTCAAAATAAAATTGTTTTTATTTTGAAATAGCGGAAATCATTTGTACTTTTGTTCCGAAACGAAACATACAATTATTATACATTATAACATGGAAAGAGCGGTACAAATCAAAAAACTGTCCGAAAAGGACAAGATCTGGGACATGGTAGTCGTGGGCGGCGGCGCCACGGGACTGGGCGTAGCGGTCGACGCGGCGACGCGCGGCATGAGCGTAGCCTGCCTGGAAAAGACCGACTTCGCCAAATGTACGTCGAGCCGTTCGACCAAACTGGTGCACGGCGGCGTGCGCTACCTGCAGAAAGGCGACGTGATGCTGGTGCTGGAGGCACTGCGCGAACGCGGCCGCATGAAGGCGAACGCCCCGCATCTGGTGAAGGATCAGGCATTCGTCATCTCGAATTACCGCTACTGGGACAATTTCCTCTATTTCTGCGGACTGACGTTCTACGACCTGCTCTCGTTCGGCTTCGGCTACGGGCGTTCGAAGTTCATTTCGGCGAAGAAGGTGATGAAATACATCCCGACCTCGGTCGAAAAGGGGCTGAAGGGCGGCGTGGTCTATCACGACGGCCAGTTCGACGATTCGCGCATGGCCGTCAACCTCGCGCAGACCTGCGTCGAGAACGGCGGCACGGTCGTCAACCACGCTACGGTGACGGACATCCTGCACGACGAGGCGGGCAAGGTCGCCGGCGTGAAGTTCGTCGACAACCTCTCGGGCGAGGAGTACACCCTCAGGGCCCGCAGCGTGGTGAACGCCGCCGGCTGCTTCGTCGACGACATCATGCACATGGACAGCCCCGAGCACCGCAAGATGGTCACCCCGAGCCAGGGCGTGCACCTCGTGCTGGACATGAAGTTCCTGCAGAGCGACTACGCGATCATGGTCCCCAAGACCTCCGACGGCCGCGTGCTGTTCGCCGTGCCCTGGCACGACAAGGTCGTGGTCGGCACCACCGACATCGTGCGCCCCACCGCCGAGGAGGAGCCGCGCCCGCTGAAGGAGGAGATCGATTTCATCCTCGGCACCGCGGGACTCTACATGAACCCGGCGCCGACCTATAAGGACATCCTCTCGGTATTCGCGGGCCAGCGTCCGCTGGCGGCGCCCAAGAAGGAGGGCAAAAATACGAAGGAGATTTCGCGCAGCCACAAGGTCATCACCTCGGACAACGGGCTGGTGACGATCACGGGCGGCAAATGGACCTCCTACCGCCTGATGGCCGAAGACACGGTGGACAAGGCCATCGAGGTGTGCGGACTTCCCGAACGCAAGTGCGTCACCAAGAAGTTCCGCATCCACGGCTACCGCAAGAACCCCGATCTCACGAACCACATGTACGTCTACGGATCGGACGAGCCGAAGATTCTCCAGCTGATCGAGAAGGAGCCCGCACTGGGCGAGAAACTCTCGCAGAAATTCGGCTATACGCTGGCCGAAGTGGTCTGGGCCGTGCGCGAAGAGATGGCCATCACGCTCGAGGACGTGCTGGCGCGCCGCGTGCGCCTGCTGTTCGTCGACGCCCGCGAGGCGATGGCCGCAGCCCCGAAGGCCGCCGCGGTCATGGCCCGCGAACTGGGTCGCGACCAGGCATGGATCGACGAGCAGGTGAAAAGTTTCACCGATCTGGCGAAAAATTATATCTTTGAGCAAAAATAAACCAGCTTGAACCGTCGGAAACCGATCATACCCCCGAAGCCCCGTCCCGAACAAGGAGGGGCTTTCGGGGATAAATCCGGAACCGCACGGCGGACCCGGCGGAACAAGAGCTAAAAACCATCAACCTGCCCTATGTGGAAACTACTGCAACCCCCTGCCTATAAACCGGAAATGGAAGCCGACAAGGTCGATGCGAAATACAAGCGCATGCGCCTGCAGGTATTCCTCGGCATCTTCATCGGATACGCCGGATTCTACATCGTCCGGAAGAATTTCTCGATGGCGATTCCCGAGCTTACGCTCCTCGGCTTCGACCAGAGCGAACTGAGCATCGTCCTCTCGATGAACGCCGTGGCCTACGCGCTGTCCAAATTCCTGATGGGAGGCGTTTCGGACCGGAGCAACGCCCGCGTGTTCCTGCCTCTGGGACTGATTCTGGCCGCCGTGTCGATGATGTTCATGATCGTCCCGGTCACGCTGCTCGGCCCGGAGCGCAAACAGCTGGCCATCA
>CATKXN010000062.1 GCA_949840605.1 uncultured Alistipes sp. | reverse complement strand
GTCGAATCGGTTTTGGCGCGGTCGATGCAGGTGTTGGCGCCGATCTCCACGTCGTCCTCGATGACGACGTTGCCCAGCTGGGGGATCTTGTCGAAACCGCCCTGCGCATTGGGCAGGAACCCGAATCCGTCGGCGCCGATCACCGCGCCGGCGTGCAGAATGCAGTTCGCGCCCACGACGCATCCTTCGTAAATCTTCACCCCGGGGTAGAGCGTGGTGTTGTCGCCGACGGTGACGCCGCGCCCGAGGTAGACCTGCGGGTAGATCTGGCATCCCTTGCCGATGCGCACGCCCTCTTCGACGACCGCGAATTCGCCGATGTAGCATGCATCGCCCACCTCGGCTTCGGGCGATACCGACGCGCGGTCGCTGATTCCCTTGCGGCGGGGCTTGGCGGCGTTGTACATTTCGAGGAGTTTCAGGACGCAGGCCCCGGCGTCGTCCACCCGGACGAGCGTCGCGGACACCGGCTGAGAGGGTGTGAAGGCCCGGTCGACCAGCACGATCGACGCGCCCGTGGTGTAGAGGAACTGTTCGTATTTGGGATTGGTGAGGTAGCTCAGCGAACCGGCCTTGCCCTCCTCGATCGACGAGACGGTGTGTACCTTGGCGTTCTTGTCGCCGACGATTTCGCCGCCCAGAAATCCGGCGATCATTTCAGCTGAAAATTCCATATGTCAGAAAAATTGAAAGTTGAAAATACTTTTGGTTGATAATCCGGTCGCGTGCGACAAGCCCCTCCCGAGGGAGGGGTTTGGGGCGGGGTCGGACTTGCAAACGCAACCAAAGGTTGCGACTGCGCCTCTCCTGAGCACCGCGAGAGCCTGTTTGACCGGACTGTGTTTCTCATAGGTACTTGTTGATGTCTATTCCTTCGGGCATGAATTCCTCGACGCTGCGGCCGAACGAGAGCACCTCGCGCACGGTCGACGACGAGATGTCGGCCACGGGCGAGGGGGTGAAGAGCATGACGGTCGTGATGTCGGGGTAGATGCGGTGGTTGGTGGACTCCATCGTGCGTTCGTATTCGAAGTCGGTGGTGTTCCTCACGCCGCGGATGATGGCGCAGGCGCCCATCGCCTCGGCGAATTCGCCCGTCAGTCCGGTGTAGATGCGGGCTTCGACGCGCTCTTCGCTGCGGAAGACGTCGTCGATGAGCCGTTTGCGGTTCCCGACCGTCAGCAGCCCCTGCTTGGAGGAGTTGTTGCCGATGCCGATCACCACGCGGTCGAAGAGATTCAGCGCCTCTTCGACCAGTGCGGCGTGGCCGCGTGTGAACGGGTCGAATGACCCGGGGAATATGGCTGTTCGTTCCATAATTATCAAAGGTGCCCTAAAAGGAGCGTTAAGTCTTCAAAGGTACGAAAAAACCGGAAATACCCGCAGGTTTTTCCGTTTTATTGTTCGGCGCCTTGGGCCTTACCGTTCGATCTTCACGTATTCGGCGTGGACGATTCGCGTGTGAGGATTCGTCGAGACGATCTCCTGCCGGAGCGCCTTCGTGCCCCAGCGGATGAAGAGGAAGCGGCGGGGGATGCGGTGGACCGTCTGCCGCAGGGTGTCGACGCTGCGGATGCGGCATGCTGCGGAGTCGCGGCCGATGCGCCCCTCGACGGTGACCCACGGATCGCGCCAGCGGAATATCCGCACCGAATCGGGCACGGGGAGCGAGTCGCGGAGCCGGATGACGACTGTGTCGCGCAGCGGGGTGCGGATTTCGGTTTCGGTAGCTGTCACGACCTTCGCGGCGGCTTCCAGCCGGCGGATTCGGAGCCCCAGCCGGCGGATCTCTTCGGCGTCGGCCGCGCGCAGGGCTTCGAACTCCCCGCACCGCAGCCGCAGGACCTGCGCCGAGGCGGCCTCCTGCCCGGCCCGCGTGCGGTAGTGCGCGACATCGGCGGCGAGGGCGCTCTGGTTTTGGACGAGCCGCCGGTTTTCGGCCCGGTAACGGCGGCAGGCGCCGACGAGCAGTGCGGTCACGACGAGCGCATAAAGAAAAAGGTATTTTTTCATGGTTTTCGGGATTTGATTCCCCGAAAGATAGGGCGGAAAGGACCGGTGCGGTTTCTATTTTTTCGGAAAAAGACGCTCCATGCCCGCTGCGATGCGCTCGGCGATAAGCGTCATCAGCGGTTGTCCGTCGCAGTGTGCGAGGGCGGTGATGCCCCGGTGGTCGGCGAAGAAGAGCTCGTCGATCCGCGGCAGGTCCCCGCATCCGAAAGGCTCCTCGCGCAGTTCCAGCCCCGCGGCCAGCACGGCCCGCACGGCCAGTTCCCGCTCGACGCTCTCCGTGCCGGGAGCCGCCAGCACCGTGTGTCCCGCGACGGCGAACAGCGGGGCGTCGTCGGCTTCGCGGAGGACGCCCTCCCGGTCGCAGCGGACGGCGATGTCGGCCCCCGCCCGCTCCGCCAGGCGGCGGGCCAGCTGTGCCGCCGCTTCGCGGGCCGAGGTCGGGGCGGCGGTGAGCGGGAGGTCGTAGCGGAGCGTCGCGGCGTCGGGCTGGAGGCTCCGGAAGGCGTAGCCGTCGTAGAGCGACACCCCCGCGGGTACGAGACGCTCCTCCCCGTCGGCCCCTAACTCGATGCGCACGAATCCCGATACCTCCGTCGGATAACGTTCCGCGGCGGCGAGAGCCTCGATACGGGCCGCGAGCCGTGCGGCGCCGGGCGTGTAACGCCGGCCGAACAGTGTGCGCGAGGCGGCGTCGAGCAGGGCGGCGTGCGCTTCCGCGTTGCGGGCGCGGCCCCGGGCGATGTGGACCGTCTGGTATAGGCAGAGTTCCGTCAAAGCAGGAAGATTTTCAGCAGCAGTTCGCGCAGCAGCTCGCCGTCCGGAGCGCCTCCGGCGTTGAGCCCCTTGCTCTTGGCGTCGTATTCGCGCAGCAGCCCCAGGATGTTGAACACCTTGCGGTTGTTCCACGCCGCGGCGTTCTGCTTGATCTCCCCGAGGACGTAGACGTTGCTTTTGCGCAGGATGCGCATCAGCTCCATGTCCTGCGGAAAGGGTTTCCCCCGGTGCTGAGCGAGCCAGCGCAGGTAGTTGACGACGAAGATGTCGCGGAACTGCCCGAACAGCGCCATGATCGTCAGCAGCAGCGGATTGTCCTTGGGGTTGCGGGCGAAGTGGTCGGCGATCATCAGCGCGCGCGCCATGTCCCGGGTGACCACGGCTTTGCACAGCTCGAAGTTGTTGAAATCCTTCGAGATGCCGATGTTGGCCTCGATGTCGGCGTCGGTGATGCGCTTCACCCCCTCGGGCATCGACACGGTGAGTTTTTTCAGCTCGTTGGAGATCTTCGCGATGTCGGTCCCCAGGTGGTCGGTCAGCATCGACAGCGCCTTGGCGTCGATCGTGAGCCCCTGTTTTTTGATGAACTGCTGCAGCCACGCCGCGATCTCGTAGTCGCGCGGCCGCACCGACTCGAGCACCGTGCCGTTCGCCGCGCATCCCTTGTAGAAGGCCGAACGCTTGTCGGCGTTTTTCTCCTTGTGGCAGATCACGAGGATGGTCGTGGGCGAGGGTTTCTGCGTGTAGAGCGAGAGTTTGTCCAACCCCTTGAGCTGCTGGGCCTCCTTGAGGATCACCACCTGGTACGACCCCATCATGGGCATCTGGCGGCAGAGGTTGATGATCTGCCCCGCCTCGGAGTCGCGTCCGTAGACGGTGATCTGGTTGAAGGCCCGCGACGCCTCGTCGAGGATCGACGAGGCCAGCCGTTCGGCGAGGGCGTCGATGAAATAGCTCTCCTCGCCCATCAGCAGGTAGATGCCGGAAAACCGGCGCGCCGCGATCTCGGCGGCGATCCGCTCGTATTCGGCGACGGAGTCCTTGAACTTTACAGCGCTTTTTGCCATGTCTTAAACGATCTCTTTGGTGATGCGCAGCACGTTTTCCGTCTCGGGCGTCAGCCGGTAACGGTCGTCGATGCGGCGGCCTACGAGCCACACGATGTCGCCGCCCGAAACGAGCACGAACTGACGCTGCTTCTCGGCCACGGAGACCTTGGCGTCAACGAGGAAATCCGACACCTTCTTGCGGCCCGTCATGCCGAAGGGCACGAACCAGTCGCCCTCCTGCCAGCGTCGGAGCGTGAGCGGGAATTGCAGCCGGTCGGCGTCGAGCTGCGCGACGTGCTCCGGCACGCCGAAATTCTTGATCGTGTCGATGTCGCAGTATTCGTAGTAGAGCGCCGAGTTGCCGCAGTAGCTGCGCAGGGCGCCTTTGGCCACCGTCGTGAGGCATGCGTCGTCGGGGGCGACCGGCGCCACGACGATCCGTCCGCGGTCGACGCAGGCCACGTGCTCCCGGGCGTAGAACCGCCGTCCCGTGGCTCCCTGTTCGAGGGCGTGGCACAGCGAGTCGATCACGTCGCCCTTGAATCCGTATCCCGAGCTGAGGAGTTCGTAGATCACGAATCCCTGCGGGAACGCCGGGTCGAGCCGGTCGAGATGGATCGTGTCGACACC
Organism: uncultured Alistipes sp.; assembly: GCA_949840605.1. Next base: position 10,045 of record CATKXN010000062.1, on the reverse strand, counting down.
CGTGTCCGACGTGACCGCTTCGCCGCGGATGCGCTCGATGCCGTGGTTGATGAACAGCTGGGCGTCGGTCAGCCGCGCGAGGTTGCGGCTCATCAGGCTCGTGAACTTGGGGTTGATCTCGCGGATGCGGGGGATCAGCCCCAGCCGGATCTTGTTGCGCAGGTATTTGGTCGAACGGTTCGACGAGTCCTCCCGGAAGGGGATGCGGTTCTGCAAGGCGTATTCGAGGATCTCCCGGCGCGAGGCGAACAGCAGCGGACGGATGATCTTCCCGACCTGGGTCGAGATGCCCGTCAGCCCGCGCAGTCCGGTGCCGCGCAGCAGGTTGATGAAAAAGGTCTCTATCGAGTCGTCGGCGTGGTGGGCGATGGCCACGGCCGTGTAGCCGTGTTCGCGGCTCAGGGCGTCGAACCAGGCGTAGCGCAGCCGCCGGGCCGCCATCTCCATCGACTCGCCCGTGCGCTCCATTTCGGCCCGGGTCTCGAAGCGTTTGTTGTAGAACTCCACGCCGTATTTTTTCGCCTCGTCTTCCACCAGCACCTCGTCCTCGTCGCTCTCCGTGCCCCGCAGCTGGAAGTTGCAGTGGGCCACGCCCACCCGGTAGCCGCAGCGGGTGAACAGCGAGAGCATCACCATCGAATCCACGCCGCCCGAGACGGTCAGCAGGATGCGGTCGTCGTGCGTGGCGAGGTTGTTCTCGTCGATGTAGCGCTGGAACGTTTCGATCAGGTTCATATCACAAAATGTTAACCTCCGTATCTATTTCGATGCCGAATTTTTCGCGGACCTTCCGCTGCACCTCGTGCGCGAAGGCGATCACCTCGCCGCCCGTGGCGCCGCCGTGGTTCACCAGCACCAGCGCCTGCCGTTCGTGGACCCCCACGGCCCCCTCGCGGCGGCCCTTCATTCCGGCCCGGTCGATCAGCCACCCGGCGGCCAGCTTCACGCGGCCTTCGGGAGCGGGGTAGTGCGGCATGTCGGGATACTCCGCGAGCAGGCGTTCCGCCGCCGTCGCCCCGACCACCGGATTTTTGAAGAAACTGCCCGCGTTGCCCAGCACGGCCGGGTCGGGGAGCTTCGCGCGGCGGATCGAGCAGATCGCCTCGCGGATGTTGCGCAGCGTCGCTCCGCCGCGGGCCTCGACCTCGCGTTCCACGTCGCCGTAACCCAGCCGGGGCCGGGGCGTGTGCGTGAGCGCGATCTCGACGGCGGTGATGATCACCCGGCCTTTCAGGTCGTGTTTGAAGACGCTCTCGCGGTATCCGAATCCGCAGTGCGCGGCGTCGAGCGTCAGCATTGCGCCCGTCTCGACGCAGAACATCTCGACCCGGCGGATCGCGTCCTTCGCCTCGCAGCCGTAGGCCCCGATGTTCTGCACCGGCGCCGCGCCCGCCTTGCCGGGGATCAGCGAGAGGTTCTCGATGCCCCACAGCCCGCGTCCGACGGCCCATTCCACCAGGTCGTCCCACTCGACCCCCGCGTCGGCCCGCACGCGGACTTCGTCGCCGTCGTCGCTCAGGAGGGCGATCTGCCGGGCTGCGGGCGTCAGGAGCACGCCGTCGTAATCCCGGGTGAAGAGGATGTTGTTGCCTCCGGCAAGGACCGTCCATTTCTCAGGAATCCCCGCGGCGAAAAACGTGCGCAGGTCCCCGGGCGTCTCGAATTCGACGAGGCGCGCGGCCTGCTGGTCGACGCCGAAACTGTTGCGCGTGCGCAGGCTGATTTGGTGAAATTCTCGGATCATGATGCGCAAAGTTACGCAAATATTTCGTATATTTATGCCACAAAACCGATAACCTATGTTTACTCAACAGGATTTACAACAGATCGCCGGCCACGGCCTCACTCCCGAACAGGTCGAAACCCAGCTGGAGAATTTCCGACGCGGATTTCCCTTTCTGAATGTCGTGCGGGCCGCTTCGCCGGGCGACGGCGTGACGGTGGTCGACCGGGCGCAGGCCGACGAGGCTGCGGCCCGTTATGAGGCGGCCGCCGGGCGGCTGGGCGTCGTGAAGTTCGTGCCCGCCTCGGGCGCCGCGACGCGCATGTTCAAGGAGCTGTTCGGGTTCGTCAACGACGGCAAGCGCGGCAAGGGCATCGACACCCTGCTGGAAAATATCGAGAAATTCGCCTTCTGGCCCGAGCTGAAAGCCGTGCTTCCGGCCGGGGCCGACGACCGGGCGGTCGTCAGCGCCATCGTGAACGACGGCCTGAACTACGGCCGCAAACCCAAGGGGCTGGTCACCTTCCACGCCTATCCCGAGGGGGCCCGCAAGGCCGTCGAGGAGCATCTGGTCGAGGGTGCGACCTATGCCGCCGCGAAAGGTGCGGCGCGCATCCATTTCACGGTCTCTCCCGAGCACGTCGCCGGATTCGAGGAGCTGCTCGCCGAGAAGGTGCCGTTTTATGAAAAACGCTTCGGCATCCGCTACGACATTACGTTCTCGGTGCAGAAGCCGGCGACCGACACCATCGCCGTGAATCCCGACAACACGCCTTTCCGGCAGGACGACGGCTCGCTGCTGTTCCGTCCCGCGGGCCACGGGGCGCTGATCGAGAACCTGAACGAGATCGACGCCGACCTGGTCTTCATCAAGAACATCGACAACGTGACGACCGACGCCCGGCGCGGCGACACGATCCGTTATAAAAAGGTGCTTGCGGGCATCCTGCTCGACCTCCAGGAGCGCTCGTTCGAATACCTCAAGGCCCTCGAAGTGGGCGGCGCCGAGTTGGAGCCCATCGCCGAATTCATCGAAAAACAGCTCTGCGTGAAACTCCCCGCCGACTACGATTCGGCGCTGCTGCGCGCCGTGCTGGACCGTCCGATCCGCGTCTGCGGCATGGTCCGCAACGAGGGCGAGCCGGGCGGCGGGCCCTTCTGGGTCGGGAATCCCGACGGCACCGAGTCGCTGCAGATCGCCGAGTCGAGCCAGATTTCGCCCGACGACCTGCCGCTGATGCAGTCGGCCACGCATTTCAATCCCGTGGACCTCGTCTGCGGCGTGCGCGATTCGAAAGGCCGGAAATTCGACCTGCGCAACTATGTCGATCCCTCGACGGGTTTCATCTCGTCGAAATCGGCCGGCGGCCGCGACCTGCGGGCCCAGGAGCTCCCGGGGCTGTGGAACGGCGCGATGGCACGCTGGAACACGGTCTTCGTCGACGTGCCGATCACGACCTTCTCGCCCGTCAAGGTGGTGCAGGACCTTCTGCGTCCCCAGCACCAGTAGCTTCCGGTCGCCGTTCGCGTTGGGCGGCATCGTCTTGAAAGAAAAATGTCTCCGGTTTTCATGCCATAAGCTACACTTGAAAACCGGGGGCATCGTTTTTTTATTCGGTTGGACCGTCGGATAAATTTTCGATACGGTGAGGCAAGTCCGGATTGCGGAAAACGGCTTTTTTTGTTAATATGTTTCATTGAAAAATTTGTTACCATGAAGAAAAAGCTGCTTTTGATTGCGTCGCACTGCCTGTGCGGGCTGTTTCCCCCCCCCTCCTGCTGCTGTTCGTTTTAGGAATCGTTTCCTGCACGGACGATGTTTCTGCGCCTGATTCCGGATTCACGATCGACGGCGTTTCCGCCGAAACCGAATACCTGATCACCGACGAGCGTACGATATGGATTTCCGGAACGGGATTCCTGACCGGCGACGTCGTCCGCCTCACCGATACGGGCCTTTCGGGGCACTACTACCTGATCGAAACGGCTGTTGCCGACACGGGACTGCATTTCGTCCTGCCGGGCAATTTCGTGGCGGGGGAATACGCGATCTCCATTTTGCGCGGCGACCGGGTTTTCCGGTATGGCAAAGCGCGGTTCTTCCGCGACGTGATACCCGACCGCGAGGGGATGAACGTCAAAGGCTCGGTGTGCGACACGGACGGAAAGCCGATTGCCGGTGCGGCCGTGTCCGACGGCGTCGAGATCGCGCTCACCGACGAGAAAGGACGCTACTGGCTCGCCACGCAGCGACAGAATCCGCACCTGTTCGTCACGCTGCCGTCGAATTACATGCCGGTGGAGCAGAAAGGCCGATTCACGGCTTTTTACAAGCCGATTCCCGCCGTGGCCGATCCCGCGGCCTGCGTGGAAGTCGATTTTACGCTCGACCGTGTTTCCAACGACGATTTCGAACTGATCGTCATTACCGACACGCATCTCACGGCGGCTTCGGCGGCCCAGGCCCCGGCGCTGTTCGCCGACTGCTGCATCCCCGACATCAACTCCTACATCGCCGAGGTCAAGGCCTCCGGGCGTCCGGCCTACCTGATCAATCTGGGAGACCTGGTGGCCGCCAACTACCGCAACCGGGTCACGCTGGAAGAAGCCGCCGAGCTTCTCCGGCAAATCAAATGTCCGATTTTCAACCTTCCGGGCAACCACGAACTGAACGATTACGTGCTCTATCCCGACATGGATTCGGAGGAGGCCATGACGGAGATCCGCCGTTATCAGGAGACGATGGGACCGCTTTACTACTCGGTGAACCTGGGGCGGGCGCACCTGGTCGTGCTCAACCCCTGCGTTCGGACCGCCGGCGAATCCCAGATGAGCTATTCGGTGTCCGAGCAGCAGCTGGCATGGCTCCGCAAGGACCTTGCGCTGGTCGGGGACAAGTCGGCTCCGCTGCTGATAGCCGTTCACACTCCGATATACAGCTACAACGACGCCACCTACGGCCGTTTCTGGCTGCCGAACGGCGCCGAGGTGATGGAGTGTTTGCGTGAATTCTCTAACATCCATATCCTCACCGGACATACCCACCGCATGTATACCTCCGTGCTTGAAAACGGGCGCATCACCGAACACAATTACAATACGTTGGGCGGTACGTCGGGCCACTGGACCACGTGGCGGCTGCCGACGCTGCTCGCTCAGCGGCGCCAGGGAATCAATACCGACGGTTCGCCTGCGAGCTATGGTACGCTCTCTTTCTCGGGCGGCCGTGTCGCGGACTATTGTGTCAAAGGCGTCAACCTGCCGCGCACCAAACGTTTCCGGGCCTACGACCGCAATGCGATGCGGCTGTCGGCGGCCGATTATCTGTCCCCCGAGCTGGCGCAGGGACCCCGCGGGCAGGCGTTCGACGCCTCGATGGGCGATTATGCGGTTTCCAGCTCGGAGAATGAGATTCTGGTCAAGATATGGGAGTACAATCCCGAATGGAAGGTCGAAATCCTGGAAGACGGCCGGCCGCTTTCCGTTACCGAAAAACAGGCGAAGGACCCGCTCTACCTGCTCTGCTACGAAATACCCTCCTATGAAACTATGGACAGTCCGGGGTTTCCGGCTCCGGTCCGCAAACTTTTCTCTGCCAGGGCATCTTCGGCGACATCGCCCGTTACCGTCCGCATCACCGACAGCTTCGGACGGGTGACCGAGGAGACCATGACCCGCCCCAAACCGTTTGTGTCGTCCTACGACTGACGGTTTCGCGCGGCGCATCTGCGTCGGGTTCGGGACCGTATGAAAACCCCGCCGGCTCTTGACTGAGTCGGGCGGGGTTTTCTTTCTTTCGCGGACGTATCCGGCTTCCGCCGCAGGAACGCGACGCCCCGGCCTGCGTTTTGCAGGGAGGAGCGGGTTCCGATTTCCGGCCTTTGCCCCGCAAGGCTCGTACTTTTTTTCCTGAATTTTGTCAAAAAGGGATAAATTGCTGTTCAAGACCCCGTTTTTTTGATAATCTTTTATATATTTGTGCGTTAAAAGAAAAAACAATAATCAAACAAAATATCGCTATGGAAAACAAACTGCAACAGTTGACCCAGAAGCTCTATGACGAGGGGCTGGAGAAAGGCCGCGCCGAGGCCGACAAGCTGGTCGCCGACGCCAAGGCTGAAGCGCAGAAGATCGTCGCCGAGGCCCGCGCCGAGGCCGAGGACATCGTTCGGAAAGCGCAGGTGAAGGCCGAGGATGTCGAGAAAAACACCATGACCGAGATCGCGCTGGCCGGCAAGCAGGCCGTGTCGAAAATCAAACAGGAGATCGCTTCGCTGATCGTCGCCAAGGCTACGGCAGGCGGCGTGAAGGAGGCCGTCGTGGACCCGGCGTTCATCAAGGAGATGCTCGTCGCCGTGGCGAAGAACTGGAACGGGGCCGATTCGGGCAAGGTCGAGCTGCAGGCGCTGCTTCCCGAGGACGAGCGCAAGAAACTCGACGGGGTGTTCGAGCAGAGCGCCCGGGAGCTGCTGGCCGCCGGTATCGAGGTTGGCTGGTCGAAGGAGGTGAAGACCGGTTTCAAGGTGGGCGCCAAGGACGGCGGCTACTACATTTCGTTCGCCGACGCCGACATCGAGGCGCTGCTGGGCGAATACCTGCGCGACAAGGTTTTCGAGATGTTGTTTAAGGCATAACGGGATGTTTGCAACCGAATATTATTGTCTGGTAGCCGGGTTGAAAGAGTACTCGCTCGACGCCGACACCAAGGGGTTCGACGCCCGGGCCATCGTCTCCGAGATTCTGGAGGGGGTGACGGCGGCCGACGCCCGCGAAGTGCGGCTCCTGTACGGCTACTACGACTGCGAGAATATCGCCGCGCTGCGTGCGGGGCGCTCGGCGCACAATCCGCTGGGCAATCTCACGCGCGAGGAGCTGGAGGAGGAGCTGAAAGCCCCGAAACGGCTGCCCGAACCGGTGGCCCGCGTGGTGAGGGCCTATGCCGATCCCGAGGGCGAGGACGCCGAGACGGTCGACACCGCGCAGCGTTTCGAAAAGGAGCTTTTCGGCGCCTACTACGCCGCGTGCGCCAAGGCCGGGAGTCGTTTCCTGCGCGAATGGTCGGCTTTCGACCGGAATCTGCGCAACGTCTCGGCCGCCGTGACGGCGCGTGCCTCGGGGCGTGCGGTCGAGGAGGTCGTGGTGGGTGACGGCGACGTCGCCGACCAGCTGCAGCGCAGTTCGGCGGCCGATTTCGGACTGCGGGGCGAACTGCCCTACATCGACGCCGTGATCGCGGCCGTGAACGACGAGGCGAACCTCGTCGAGAAGGAGCACAAGATCGACCTCGTGCGCTGGAACGAAGCCGCGGAGCTGGCCACGTTCGACTATTTCGACATTAACGCCGTTCTTTCCTACCTGGCCCGGATCAACATCGTGGCCCGCTGGACGCAGCTCGACGCTGCGCGCGGCCGCGAGATGTTCGCCCGCCTGATGGCCGAACTGGACGGAAAAGAGCTGATCGACAGGAAATAAACAATAAAAAGATACAATGAAAACGACAGGACGTGTAAACGGTATCATCTCCAACATCGTGATCGTCAAGGCCGACGGAGCCGTGGCCCAGAACGAGATCTGCTATGTCTGGACGGGAGATACCAAAATGATGGCCGAGGTCATCAAGGTCGTAGGCGACGCCGCCTATGTCCAGGTTTTTGACAGCACCCGCGGTCTGAAGATCGGCGACAAGGTGGAATTCGAGGGGCATATGCTCGAGGTGACGCTCGCCCCGGGCCTTTTGTCGCGCAACTACGACGGTCTGCAGAACGACCTCGAGAAGATGGACGGGCTGTTCATCGCCCGCGGTTCGATCACCGATCCGATCGACTTCGGCGCCGAGTGGGAATTCACGCCGCTGGCCAAGGCGGGCGACAAGGTTTCCGCGGCGTCGTGGCTGGGCGAGGTGAAGGAGCAGTGGGTGATGCACAAGATCATGGTTCCCTTCACGATGACCGACAGCTATACGGTCAAGAGCGTCGCCGCGGCGGGCAAATACAAGGTGACCGACACGATCGCCACGCTGACCGATGCCGAGGGCAGGGACCACGACGTGACGATGGTGCAGAAATGGCCCGTGAAGCAGGCCGTGCGCTGCTACACCGAGAAGCCGCGCCCCTCGCGGGTGATGATTACGGGCGTGCGCGCCATCGACACCTTCAACCCGATGGCCGAGGGCGGCACGGGTTTTATCCCGGGGCCTTTCGGCGCCGGCAAGACGGTGCTGCAGCACGCTATCTCGAAACAGGCCGACGCCGACGTCATCATCATGGTGGCCTGCGGCGAGCGTGCCAACGAGGTGGTCGAGATCTTCAAGGAGTTCCCCGAGCTGATCGACCCCCGCACGGGCCACAACCTCATGGAGCGCACGATCATCATCTGCAATACGTCGAACATGCCCGTCGCCGCGCGCGAGGCGTCGGTCTATACGGGTATGACCATCGGCGAGTATTACCGCGCCATGGGGCTGAAAGTGCTCGTAATGGCCGACTCGACTTCACGCTGGGCGCAGGCGCTGCGTGAGATGTCGAACCGTCTGGAGGAGCTTCCGGGTCAGGACGCCTTTCCGATGGACCTTTCGGCGATCATCTCGAACTTCTATTCGCGTGCGGGGCTGGTGAAGCTCGTCGGCGGCAATACCGGTTCGGTGACGTTTCTCGGAACGGTGTCGCCCGCGGGCGGTAACCTCAAGGAGCCGGTGACCGAATCGACGAAGAAGGCTGCGCGCTGTTTCTACGCCCTTTCGCAGGGCCGCGCCGACTCGAAGCGCTATCCGGCTATCGACCCGCTGGAGTCCTATTCGAAATACCTCGAATACCCTGAGATCCGCGAGTACCTCGACGGCCAGATCGAGAAGGACTGGGTGGACCTCGTCTATGCGGGCAAGACCATCGTGCAGCGCGGCAAGGAGGCCAACGACCAGATCAACATCCTGGGCGACGACGGCGTGCCCCTGGAGTATCACGAGCGTTTCTGGAAGTCGGAGCTGATCGACTTCGTGATCCTGCAGCAGGACGCCTTCGACGACATCGACGCCAACTGCCCGATCGAACGCCAGCAGATGATGTACAAGAGGGTGCTCGGCATCTGCAACCAGTCGTTCTCGTTCGCCGATTTCGAGGAGTGCTCGCAGTTCTTCAAGGGCCTTATCAACCTCTTCCGCCAGATGAACTACTCGGAGTGGAAGTCGGAGAAGTTCGAGGATTACCGCAAGCAGATCGAGCAGTATGTGAGTGAAAAAACCAAATAAGCCATGACAACACGAGCATTTCAGAAGATATATACCAAGATTGACAACATCACCAAGGCTACCGTGACGTTGCGCGCCACGGGCGTCGGCAACGACGAACTGGCCACCGTCGGCGGCAAGCTGGCGCAGGTGGTGAAGATTATGGGCGAGAACGTCACGCTGCAGGTTTTCGCCGGGACCGAGGGTCTGGCCACCGACTCGGAGGTCGTCTTCCACGGCGAGCCTCCCAAGCTGCGCGTCTCGGACAACCTCGCCGGGCGTTTCTTCAACGCCTACGGCGAACCGCTGGAGGGCGGCGAGATCATCGAGGGCGAGGCCCGCGAGATCGGCGGCCCGACGGTGAACCCCTTCCGGCGCATCCAGCCTTCGGAGCTGATCGCCACGGGCATCGCCGGCATCGACCTCAACAACACGATCGTGACGGGCCAGAAGATTCCCTTCTTCGCCGACCCCGACCAGCCCTACAACGCCGTGATGGCCAACGTGGCCCTGCGCGCCAAGGCCGACAAGATCATCCTCGGCGGCATGGGCCTTACGAACGACGACTTCCTCTATTTCAAGTCGGTCTTCGAGAACGCCGGCGCCCTGGACCGCATCGTGTCGTTCGTCAACACCACGGAGAATCCGTCCGTCGAGCGTCTGCTCGTTCCCGACATGGCGCTGACCGCCGCCGAGTACTTCGCCGTGGACAAGGGCGAGAAGGTGCTGGTGCTGCTGACCGACATGACGCTGTACGCCGATGCGCTGGCCATCGTGTCGAACCGTATGGACCAGATTCCGTCGAAGGACTCGATGCCCGGTTCGTTGTATTCGGACCTGGCGAAGATTTACGAAAAGGCCGTGCAGCTGCCCAACGGCGGTTCGATCACGATCATCGCCGTGACGACCCTTTCGGGCGGCGACATCACGCACGCCATCCCCGACAATACGGGTTATATTACCGAGGGCCAGCTGTTCCTGCGCAACGATTCCGACACGGGCAAGGTCATCGTCGACCCGTTCCGTTCGCTGTCGCGTCTGAAGCAGCTCGTCATCGGCAAGAAGACCCGCGAGGACCATCCGCAGGTGATGAACGCCTG
>CATKXN010000061.1 GCA_949840605.1 uncultured Alistipes sp. | reverse complement strand
GGACAACGGAAAGCAACCGGGCCAAAATCACGGCCGAATGCGAATTCAACGAGGACTTCAAGCGCAAGGCGGGATTCGTGCTCTGCTCCGACGTGGATGCCCGCCGCGATACGGTCTACGTAAAACAGAAAGCGCTCATCGACGCGCGGATCGAGTTCGACAACTCGTCGGTCGCCGTTGCCGGGGCCGGAGGCGAGAACCGGTCGCCCATCGTCACCAACGTGCCGTTCTCGGCGATCACGGTCGACATCGAATATTCCGATCCCGAGAACGCCGGGTGGATCGAGCAAATCGAGATCGAGGATTCCGACAGCGAAAAGCGCGAACTGGTCATCGTTACCGAGGCCAATCCGGCGAATGAGATTCCGCGTTCGGCAGCCGTGTCGCTCTCGTTCACCGACGGCTGGGACGAGACGGTTTCCGTCGAGTTCAACCTGTTGCAGCGTACCGCCAAAGAGACGCTCGGACGCGAAATTACGTTCGACGAATTCCGCCGGACGTATGCCCTCAACAAGAAGATCGAAGATTACGTCATCCTCGAGGGAATCGTGGTCAGCAACTCGGCGAACCGCAATGCCGGCGAAAACACGCAGCTCACGACCTCGACGATCGATTATACCGTGTCGGAACGAACGGTCTATCTCGAGTCGTTCGACGGAAGGTACGGCATTGCCGTGCAGACCAAGGCGGTCGAGGACAATGTGTACGACCAGTACGATCATGTGCAGATTCTCATTCAGGGCGCGTCCGGCTATCTGGTCGAGAATCCCGACCGCTACGAACTGCGCAACGTCACCAAGGCCATGGTCATTTCGCGTGTCTCGGGGTCGGCCTCGGACGTGCCCGTGAAGGAGAAGTACATGGGCCAGCTTACCGACGACGACATCTATACCTACGTAACGCTGAAAGAGGTCGAATTCCCCGTGCGCAAAGGCGCTATCACGCCGATCAACGAAGGCTATGCCATCGGCACGAACGTCCACCGTATCAGCAAATACCCGCTGCTCGTGCGCGACATCAACGGCGACGACATGTACATGCTGACCAACACCAACTGCGCTTACCGCAGCGACGGTACGCGTCTGCCTTACGGCTCGGGCCGGATTTCGGGCGTGATCGTCCATGAGCGTTTCTCGCGTTTCGACTGGCGCGACGGAGCCGATCCGGCCGAAATGGAGGATGATCCGACGCTCGGCTTCATCGGACGCTATCAGATCCGCCACCAGACCAAGGGCGACGTCTGGGACAACATGCAGAACAGCGTCGAGGACAGTTTCTCGGCCCTGCTGACGGAGTACCGGTACTGGAATCCCGACAAGGAGAACCAGGTTCAGAGACCCACCTACGGTACGAACGGTTACCTGACGCACACCTACCAGCAGAAGTATTCGGGTTCGGAGAGCAAGGAGTATTTGCAGGGGACCTACCAGCAGCACATGTGGGGCGGCGGCACGTATGAGTATCTGGGCCCGGTCGGCAGCAATGACAGCTATCTCTTCGGAGCCAATTTCGGCAACAAGAACGGTATCGGCATCGTCATCGATCCTTCGAAGGAGAGTTGGAATCCGCTGATGGACGATTTCGTGAGCCGCAATCCCGACGGAACGATCGAGTGGTGCGGCCCCTATGCCGCCGACAAGAACGCGGCCTGCGGCACGGGCGGTTGGACCAGCAACGTGGCGATCGCCACCAATTCGCCCCAGATCAACTACAACGGCAGCACGAGTATGCGCGGCAAGGGCAACGTCGGCGGAAGCTGCTACACCTCTTTCGCCAACCATTTCTGGTGGGACGACGACACCGACCGCCCCTATGCCTGGCTGATCAACTTCTCGACCGAAGGGATCACGACCTCGCACATCTCGATGCAGATTTCGGTCATGAACACGCAGCAGACCTTCTATTCGCCCCGCTTCTGGTGCGCCGAGTGGTCGCTCACCGATTCGCAGGCCGAGAAGGACGACGCGCAGTGGAATCTGATCGGCGAATACACCATTCCCGACGTTTCCGTCTGGTCGAATACGCTCTATTCGTCGTGCGTGGCCTACAAGGCCATCGACTTCGAGCTGCCTCAGGAAATTCTCGGACACGAGAACGTTTACATCCGCCTGCGTCCGACGAGCGACCTGTGCAGCGACGGCAGCGACTACGCCAATGCGCGCCTGAACCAGAGCAAGAGCGGTGCGGCGCTGGCGGCGGAACATTCGAGCAACCTCGAGTATTTCGCGATCCGTTATAACAAGTAGCAAATCCATCGAATAATCCGGGGCTGGCAGGTGAAGAGAAATTCCGGAGCCTGCCGGCCCCTTTCACAAATGCCCTTTGAATCCATGAAACTGAATATTACGATGCTTCTGGCGGCGCTGTTGAGCTTTGCGACCGGATATGCCGGCATCGGCATCATTCCCCGTCCGCTCTCCGTCGCCGAAGGGAAAGGGTCGTTTCCGATCACGTCGCGCACGGTTGTCGCAGCTCCCGAACCGCTGCGGGCTTCCGCGGAGCTGTTCGCCGAAGACCTCGCCCGGGCGCTCGGCGTAAGGACGGCCGTCGTGACGGACGGAAATGCGGGCCGGGCGATCCGGCTGGCCGTAGACCCGTCGCTCGGGACGGAGGAGTATCTGCTCGACGTGACGCGCAAAGGCATAACGATTCGCGGCGGTGCGCCGCAAGGCGTGTTTTACGGGCTGCAGAGCCTGCTGCAGCTGGCGGTGGCGCATGCGGGCGACGTTCCTGCCGTGGTCGTGCGGGACAAACCCTGCATGGCTTATCGCGGAGCCATGCTCGATGTCTGCCGTCATTTCTTCCCGGTCGAAGACGTCAAACGCTACATCGACCTGCTGGCGCTGCACAAACTCAACCGTTTTCACTGGCACCTGACCGACGACCAGGGCTGGCGCATCGAGATCAAACGGTATCCCCGGCTGACGGAGATCGGTTCCAAGCGAAAGGAAACCCTTGTCGGGCTCATGTCTAAAAAGGGCGGGGAGATGCGGTTCGACGGCCAGCCCTACGGGGGGTGCTACACGCAGGAACAGATTCGGGAGGTCGTGGCGTATGCTGCGGCCCGCCATATCGAGGTGATCCCCGAGATCGAGATGCCCGGACACGGATTGGGCGCACTGACGGCTTATCCCTGGCTGGGATGCACGGGCGGTCCCTACGATGTGTGGACCCGATGGGGGATCAGCGAGGATGTCTACTGCGCGGGAAAGGATACGACCTACGAATTCATCGGGCATGTACTCGAAGAGGTGATCGGGCTGTTCCCTTCGCGCCTGATCCACATCGGGGGCGATGAATGCCCGAAACAGCGCTGGAAGGAGTGCCCGGCCTGCCGGAAACGCATGGCCGAAGAGAATATCAAGGACGAAAAAGCCCTCCAGAGTTATTTCGTCCGCCGGATTGAAAAGTGGCTGCAGGCGCACGGCCGCGAGATGATCGGTTGGGACGAAATCCTCGAAGGCGGGGTCTCCCCGACTGCGACGATCATGGTTTGGCGCGACCAGCAGCATGGCATCGACGCCGTGCGGAGGGGCAACAAGGTCATCATGACCCCGAAATGGTACTGTTATTTGGATTACAGCCAGACGTCCGATCCGAAGCGATGGGAGCCTCTCTGCAATCTCCGGTATCTGCCTTTGCAGCAGGTTTACCGCCTCGATCCCTATGACAGGCTGCTCCCGGAGGAGCGGGCGAACGTGCTCGGCGTGCAGGCCAATGTCTGGACCGAATACATGCCGGACATGCAGTGCGTGGAACGGATGGTTCTGCCCCGGCTGGCCGCACTGGCCGAAACGGCCTGGGCCTATGACCGCAAGGATTACCGTGACTTCGTAACGCGGTTGCGGGATTTTGTCCGTATATACGATTTGCGATCCTACCGGTATTCCGATTTCGTATTTCGGGGAATAGAGTAGCGGGTTTTTATAAAATAATTGATTATGAATAAATTGGCAGTATTTGTGGCTTTGTTTGCCATGCTGTGCGGCGGTACGGCGGCAGGGCGCGGCGGTGCGGCTTCGGAGAAAGCCGCCCGGGGCGACCTGAAGCTGATGTCGTTCAATATCCGTTACTACAAGCCCGGGGCCGACGGGGACAACTGCTGGGAAAACCGGCGTGAGGGGGTGCTGAAAATGCTTCGGGCCGAGGACCCCGACATCATCGGGTTTCAGGAGCCGCACCGCCCGCAGGTCGATTTTCTCCGGGTCAACATGAACGACTACGCGTCGCTCGATATGGGCCGCGACGCAGACACCGACATCGAAAAACGGCCCGACGGCGGCGAACACCTGATGATCCTCTACCGCAAGTCGCGTTTCATCCTGCTCGACAGCGGATTCTTCTGGCTGAGCGACACGCCTCAGCGGGCCTCGCGCGGCTGGGACGCCGTGTGCCGCCGCGTCACGGTGTGGGGGAAATTCCGCGACCGCAGGTCGGGGAGGGAGTTTTACTACTTCGACACCCACTTCGACCACAAGGGAACGCATGCCCGCATGCAGGAGGCCCGGATGATGGCTGCGAAAATGAAGGAGATCGCCGGAGAGAAAGCCGCCGTCATCGTGTCCGGCGACCTGAATACCGATTACGGCAGCGAGGCCCTCGCTCCGCTGCGCGAATGGATGTCGGGAGCGCGCGAGACGGCTCCCGTGACCGACTCGCTGCCCACTTTCAACGACTGGGGCGCGCGCGACCTCTGGATCGACCATATCTTTTATCGCCGGTTGCAGATCGTGGGTTATGAAAGCCTGATGAACGATGCCGGGCGTTACGGCGTTCCCTATCTGTCGGACCACAATCCGATTGTCGCCCGGTTCAAACTCTAAAAATTGCAAAGATGAAAAAACTGTTGATCTTGTTTGCCGTGTCGTTCGCCTTGGCGCTGTTCGATGCGGGTTGCGGAAAATCGGAGACGGATAACGGTCAGGAGGAGCCTTCCGGGCCGACGACGCCTGTTCCGGGCGACGAAATCGACTGGTCGAAAGTCGATCCGGCGGCTACCGTGCGCGGCGTCGTGACGTGCGGCGGCGCAGGGGTGCAGGGCGTCGTCGTAACCGACGGCGTGAATATGACGCGCACCAACAAACAGGGTGCATACGGCCTGCGGACGTCGGCCGGGAAATCGAATCTGGTTTATCTGACCGTGCCTTCGGGCTACGAGGTCGAGTCCGTGCGGGGCTTCATTCCCCGTTTTTATCGCCGGCTGACTTCACCCGTGAGTGTCGAGGCGGTCCAGCAGCACGATTTCACGCTTAAAAAGGTGGATAACGACCGACATATCATGATCGTGTCGGCCGATATGCACATCCGCAACCGGGCGATGATCAAGTCGACGTCGGCGACGACGCCGGCGGTATGTCCGCCGAAGGGCGAACTCGATTCGACGACGTTCCGGCGGACATACCTCGAAACCCTGCGCAAGTATGTGAGCGGTTTGCCTTCGGGTGTGCCGGTATACGGGATGAATCTGGGCGACATGACGCAGGAGTCGCACTGGACGAATGCCAACAAGGCGACGCTGGCCAATTTCGTCGACGTGTGCGAACGCGGGGGCATGCCGATCCAGACCTTCCACCTGATCGGCAACCACGACCACGACATGGCGGTGCAGAACATTGTCGGTGAGGACGATTCGAAGGCCGAACTCGCCTATAACACGGTGTTCGGCCCGACGTATTATGCCGTCAATATCGGTAAGGTGCACTACGTCGTGTTCGATAATACGCAGTACATCAACAACGGCGGTGACCGGTCCTATACCGTCCATCTCAGCCGGCGACAGCTCGACTGGGCGAAAAAGGACGCCGACTATATGCCCGCCGGCATCGAACGGATCGTCATCGCCTGGCACTGCCCGGCGTTCCGCCGCAATCCCAAGGCCTCGACACCGACGCCGATGGACAATGCCGATGCGCTGCTCGACATATACAAGGATAAAAACCTGCCCGTAACCATCTGGTCGGGACACAACCATATCGCCGAAACGGTGACGGTGCCGCGCAGCGACATGACGGTGACCGAATATACCCATCCGGCCGTTTGCGGCGCGTGGTGGTACTTCCCGCTTTGCCACGACGGAGCGCCTGCGACCTTCACCCGTTACGATTTCAGCGGCGGGGCGATCACGAAACGGCGGAGCGTGAATTTCAGCGACGAAAACGAACAGTATTACCGGGTATACAATGCGGGACAGAAGAACGTCGACGGGAAATCGGTGATACGCATCAACGTCTGGGACTGGCATTCGACGTGGACGATAGCGTGCCGCGAGAACGGGGTGGCGGTGCCTGCGTCGCAGCTCAAGGCCGTGAATGTCTACGACGATCGGTATGTCGCCGTTCATGATGCCTGCGGCAACGGCATTTCCTCGTTCGATTTCCTGAACAAGTACAGCACGGACCATATGCTCGAATATACGCCCGTGACGCCGTCGGCAGCTATTCAGCTCACCGCGACCGACGAGTTCGGCAACCGGCTCTTCGTCATCGATACGAAAGTCGTAGACTGATCCGTCGCATGCCTCTGCGATGACGGCCGATCCGTTCGGCATGAAGCGGTCCGGCCGCGGGCGAACCCCGCGGCCGGACTCTTTTTCGTTGCCGGTCATTTGCGCGGCAGGGTCGCCACGACGCGCGTGCCGCCGGTGTAGCCGGGGTCGATACGGATCTCGCCGCCCAGGTGGCGGACGATCAGGCGGCAGAGATAGAGCCCCAATCCGTTGCCCTGGCTGAAGGTGTCGAGTTTGGTGAAACGTTCGAAGACCCGGTCGTACTGCTCGGGCGGGATGCCGCATCCGGTGTCCGTGACGATGATCTGGAAATGCTCTTCGTCCTGCCGGACGCATTCGAGGCGGATTTCTCCCTGGCGGGTGAATTTATGCGCGTTCCCCAGCAGTGCCGCGGTGAGGATGGTGAGGTATTTCCCGCTCGAGACCGCTGCGACGGACTCTGCGGGAATCGCGTCGACGTAGGTTACGCCCGTCTTGGGGAACCTCACCTTCATCACCCGCAGCTGTGTGCGGCACAGGGCGCAGATATCCAGATAGTCCCGCTTCAGCGGTTCGGTGAGGTTCTCGAGGTAGGAGACCTCGAGCAGGTCGTCGAACAGGTAGCGCAGCTGACGGCGGCTCTCCTGAATGATCTCGCAGTACTGCGCGCGGGCTTCGGGAGGCACCTCCTCGGTGGAGAGCAGTTCCGAAAATCCGGCGATGCTGTTGAGCGGCGTGCGCACCTCGTGGCAGATCGAGTTGATGAAATCCGTCTTCTTTTTCTCGCTTTCGTGTACGTGCTGCATCTGCTGCAGCAGTTCGCGCTGAAGTCGTTGGGTGCGTCGGTTCCCGGCGTAGATGAACGCGGTTCCGGCTCCGATCGCCGCTAACAGCAGGGCCAGCGAGATGAGAGCCGTCTTGTGATGGTGGGCGGTAAGCAGCGCTTTGTCGAGTTCCAGTCGGTCCAGTTCGTAGGATGCCTGCATTTCGCGCAGCGTCTGGCTCTGCTCGAGGTGCATGACCGAATCCTGCACCTTCACGGCACGGTCGAAAGCCGCGCAGGCTTCGGCCTCGCGGTGCAGGCTGTGGAGCATGCGGGCGCGTTTGTAATAACACTCCGTGAAAGTCACGCCCAGGATACGGTGCCGTTCGACCAGTGAGATCAGCGAGTCGGTATAGGCGAACGCCCGTTTGTATGCGCCGTTGTCGGCGGCTTTGCGGTAGGCTTCCCGGTAGGTGCGGATGCGGGCCATGGTCAGCCGGTCGCGGCGGATCGATTCGATGAACCGGCTGGGCAGGAAGAGGTGCATTCCGGGGATTCCGCCGTAGGCGTTGTCTTCGTCGCGGGGTGCCCAGGGCTGTGCGGCGGACGGACAGGGTCCGGCCGTCAGGGCCAGCAGCAGCAATGCGGCTGCGGCGAGGGTATGGCGGATGCGTCCGGTCATGGCTTCAGCGGTATGGTGAATATGAACCGCGCTCCCTTCGTATAACTGGTGTCGAGGCGTATCGAACCGGCGAGGCGCTCGGCGATCATGCGGCAGAGTCCGAGGCTCAGGCCGCGCGATTCGGACGAAGAGTCGGACAACGGGCTGAACAGCTTCTCCCGTTGTTCGGGCGGGATTCCGCAGCCGGTGTCGGTGACCCGTATGCGGAGTTCGTTGGCCGGGGCGTCGGCCTCGCAGCTGAGTGTGATGCGACCTTTGCTGGTGAATTTGCGGGCGTTGTCGAGCAGTGCACGGACCACCAGCGCGAAGTATTTGGAATGTGTCGGGACGATGCACGCCTCTTCCGGGGCCTCGAACGTGTATTCGACATCCTGTCCCTGCCGGAGCCGGTTGACCGAGAGCAGTTCCGCACGGCACAGCCGGTCGATGTCCACCGGTTCCATCCGGAGTTTTTCGGTCAGGCTGTCGAGGCTGGCGGCTTCGAGCATGTTGTCGAGTGTCGAGAGCAGCAGGTCGGTGCTTTCGCGGATTGCGCCGAGCATCTGCATCCGGTCGGCGACGGGGGCTTCGGAAGTCATCACCGCCTGCGCCGTCCGGTCGATGGCTGTCAGCGGAGCTCCGATGCGGCGGCAGATCGTGTTGACGAAGATCGACTTCATATGCTCGCTCTCCTGCGCCTTGCGGGCGTGGCGGGCGATGTCGGCCTGCAGCCGGCGGTTGCGGCGCAGCGCGACGGCCAGGTAGATGCCCGTTCCGAGCAGCAGCGCGCCGAAGGCGATGAACGAGATGAGCGCCGCCGTGCGGTTGCGGATCACGGCGCGGGTTTCGGCGAGTTTGAGGCGGTCCATGTCGTGGCGCAGGCGGATGGTCTCGCTCCGTTCCTCCTGTCCGGCCCGGAAGATCGAGTCCTGCACCTCCCACGTGCGGTCATAGGCGGCGAACGACTCTTCGTGACGGCCTGCGCGGGCGAGCATCAGGCTCCGGTCGCGGTGTACCTGGCAGATCTTCGAGGGATTCATCCGGAAATAGCCCTTGCCCTGGCCGATCATCGTGATCAGCGAGTCGCAGTAGAGGATGCCCTGCGCATAGTCGCCCCGGATGCCTTTCCAGAGATAGCCCAACTCGTAAAGGTAGGTTTTGTTGCGCAGCAGGTTTTCGCCCCGGGCGTTCAGCATGCGCCGGCGGAACTGATCGAAATGCATCTCCGTCAGATCGTCGCGCCCGATGTTGAGCGTGCAGCGGATCAGCTGCCGGAACGGGTTCACGTAGCTGTTGTCCCGGTAGAGGTAGGGGCGCCGTCCGATACGGTCCTCTTCGGCATAGTAGGCGTCGAGCATGTCGACATAGTCGGAGGTCAGCGTTTCTTGTTTGTCGTAGCGTTTGGCTTGGTTGTAGGCGCCGCTGAGGAGATAGTAGACCAGGTCGGCGAAGTCGTGCCGGACGACCGGGCCGGGCATCCGCCGGGTGAGTTCGAAAGCCTCCTCCCAGAACCGGGTCTGGGGGATGAAGGCGTTGCGTATCCCTTTTTCGTAGTAATCGATCGTCACCCCGGCGTGGCCTTTGAGCAGGAGCCGCTTCACCCGGTGGAAAACGTTGTCCGGGTGCGCCGTGTCGTCTTCGCACCACCGGCAGATGGCGTGTGCCAGCCGGAGCGCCTCTTCCCGGTCGTATATGTTGCGCAGACGGTAGAATCCGATGCCCATTTCGGCATAGGCGTCCATCCCCTCCTCGGGGGTTCCGGGCGTCAGTTCCCGCAGTTTCGAGATGCAGTAACGGAGCGAGTCTTCCTGCTCGGGGTAGGGGGCGTACTGCGCGACGACGGGCACGGTGGCTACGGCCATGGCATAGGTGTCTCCGATGGCAGCCGCCTCGCGGAAGAGCTGGATCGAAAAGGCCAGGTTGAGGTTCGAATCTTCGTTGATGTCCTTCAGGTCGAGCAGCAGCTGCGTCCGTTTTTCGGGGTCTGCGGTGTGCGCCAGCACCTGTTGCAGGCTGTCGGACTGTTGCCGGTGCGCCCGTGCGCTCGGAACGGAGCACATCAGAACGCATATCGTGAAGAATAGGTGCCGGAAGAGGGACATTTGCAGGGACGGCGCTTTTGCGGAGATTGAAATAGGTAAAAAAAACAGACCGGACAAACCTCCGGTCTGTTTTCAGTCTGAGAGGCTTCGCGAAGCCGTTATTTGAGATATTTGTCGAGATACATTTTCAGTTCGCGCGGCATGACGGGCTTGGTGATGAAACCGTTGCATCCGGCCTCTTCGGCGATGCGCCGGTCGGTGTCGAAGGCATAGGCCGTCTGCATGATGACGGGCAGTTCGGCGGTGTGGAGCCGAATTTCCTTCAGGGCCTCGATTCCGTCCATCACCGGCATCTTGATGTCCATCAGCACGGCGTCGGGATGCTTCTCGAGAGCGTACTCCACTGCCTCCCTGCCGTTTTTGGCCCAAAGCAGGTCGTACTCCTTCTTGAGTATTATTTCCAGCAGTTTGTAGTTGCTTTCGACATCTTCCGCAATCAGGATCAGCGGTTTACGTTCCGATGTGTTGTTGTCGTTCATTTCGCTTAACGTTGCTATTAGCGCAAATATAGCAAATTTTTCGCAATCCCCTGCGCATTACCGGTAAAATGTGCCCTTGAACTGGGCCGTATTGCCGCATCCGTCCCGGACCGAGAGCTGCACCTCGTGTCTGCGCCGCTGCGGCGGGGCGTCGAAGAAGTGGACGAGCGTACCTTTCATCGGGAAACGGTCGCAGGGGACCCATTCGCCGTCGATGCGCAGCGTCCACGAGGCGACGCCCGAGAAATTGTCGGCGGCGCGGAAACGCAGGCTTTCGGATTTCGAGAGGTCGGCGCCCTCGGCGAAGAGGGGCCGGACTGAAGGTGCGAGCGTGTCGGCTGCCACGAACAGGTCGCCCGTGGCGTAGGTCGAGGCCGTCACGGCGCCGTTCGCATAGGAGCCTCCGACGGGGGACAGCCGGCCTTTGCGGTTGCGCACGGCCAGTACGGTCCGGAACTGCAGCCGCCGCGGTACGCGGGTGCGGACGGTGACGGCTGCGGGATGCCGCAGCGGTGTGTCGGGGCTGAGAAACCGGTAGGCGGGCGAAAGCACCACGACGCCCGAATCGGCCTGCGGGGCCCCGAGGCATTCGGGTTTCACGAATATCGGTTCATAGAGCGCTCCTTCGGGGATGCTGACCCGGGCTTCGGTGCCGACCCGCACGTGCGAGGCCCGGTCGGGATAGAGGGCCGTGGCCGCCGAGTCGGCCCGGGCCCGGAAACTGTCGGAGCGTCCGCGGACCGTGAATTCCAGCGCCGAGCGGTTGCCGCAGTCGTCTTCGGCCTCGATGCGGATGCGGCGCAGCTGCCCCTCGGCCGTGCGCACCAGGCCGCGCTCCTCCATCACCGGATAGAAACAGCCGGGCGAGCCGGCCAGCTGCGCCAGTCGGATCACCTCGTTGCGCGAACGGGACTGTAGCGGGTAGCAGCTCACGGCGTCGCAGCAGCGCGACAGGTCGTGGGTGAAGCCGTCCATGCGGTATTCGAAATAGGGGACGCCGTCTGCCGAGGCCGTGACGCGCCAGATGCCGAACGTGTTGTGCACGCCGTTGCGGCGGTCGGTGACCTCGGCCACGAAGTAGCCTTTGCGCCCTGTGCCGACGGGTTCTTCGCGCGTCAGGCGGTAGCGTCCTTCGGCCTCGCGGACTACGGCGTAGCTCTCCGCGCGGCTGCGGACCGGAACGCCCCGCAGGGTGTCGACCTCGACGTAATGCAGGCGCATGATGCGGGGCGGGAGGTTGTCCTCGGGGCGGATGACGCCTTCGCGGACGACGTTGCAGAGCCGTTGGGTCGGGGTGTCGCGGATTTCGAAGTGGAGATGCGGACCCATCGACGAACCGCTGTCGCCCGAGAATCCGATCACGTCGCCCTGCTTCACGGGCCACGTTTCGGGTCCGAAGAAGAGGTTGACGCTGTTCGCGCGGCGCGTCGTGCGCTCCTGCCGGACATGTCGCTCGATGTCGTCGCGGAAACGCTGCAGGTGGCCGTAAACGGCCGTCGTGCCGTTGCGCAGCGTGAGATAGACGGCCCGGCCGTAGCCGCCCGCCGTGAGGCTCACGCGCGAAACGTAGCCGTCGGCAACCGCTACGAGGGGTTTGCCCTCCGCGCCGTCGGTCTTGATGTCGATGCCCCCGTGGAAATGTCCCGGGCGCATCTCGCCGAAGTTGGCCGAGTAGAGCCGCGCCACGTCGCGCACCGGGTAGATGTAGTCGCCGGGATCGAGCCGCTGGGCCTGCGCCCCGGCGCCGATCGCGGCAAGCAGCAGAACGGTTAGAAATCTTCGCATGTGTCTGTCTCCCTCACCATTGCCGAGGCGGCTTCGATCACCGCCTCGTATTCGTATCCGAGCGAAAGCCCGTAGCGGATCAGTTTCGTTTTCAGGTCGCGGGGCGTGGCGGCCCGCACCGTCCGCGCCTTGCGGGCGAGCATCTGCGCCAGGCGTTCGCCCATGTCCGTACCTCCGGCCTGCTCCAGCGCCGCATCGATCAGCTCCCTGCGGATGCCTTTGCGCTGCAGCGTCGTGCGGATTTTGTACGCGCCCCAGCCGCTCAGCCGCAGTTTTTCGCGTACGAAGGCTTCGGCATAGCGACCGTCGTCGATAAAGCGGTCGCGGAGCAGCCGGTCGAGCACGCGCCGGGCGTCGGCCTCGGCGACTCCCCAGCCGCGCATCAGCCGCCGGGCGTCGCTCTCCGACTTCTCGGCCCGGGCGCAGAGCCGCATCAGCGCGGCGAGCGCCTCCTCCGGGGTCTTGTCGCGTCTTTTTTTCAGTTCAGCCGGCAGCATACCATGCGGGGTTTGTCGAAAAGGTCCCTGCGGACCGTGATGTCTGTATATTCTTCGCCTTCCAACATGCGGGCCACTTCGTCCGCGGCGTATTCGTAAATCTCGAACCAAAGGCGTCCGCCGGGCTCGAGCATCCGCCGTCCGGCCTGCGCGATGGCCCGGTAGAAGCGGATGCGGTCGTCGTCCGGGACGAACAGCGCCACGGCGGGCTCGTGGTCGCGGACGTTGGGGTGCATCTCCGCGCGGTCGCTTTCGGGCACGTAGGGCGGGTTCGACACGATCGCGTCGAAACGCTCCGGGAATGCTTCCGCCAGTCCGTTCAGCGCATCGGCCTTGCGGAGCGTGACCCGGGCCCCTAGCGTCCGGAAGTTCTCCGCGGCGACGGCCAGCGCTTCGTCCGAAATGTCGGCGGCGAAAATTTCCGCGTCCGGAAGCCCCAGCGCCAGCGATGCCGCGATGCAGCCGCTTCCGGTCCCCACGTCCAGTATTCTCCGCGATCCGCGCTCGCTGTGCAGTATACGATCCACCAGCTCCTCGGTCTCGGGACGCGGAATCAGCACCCCTTTGCGCACGGCGAAACGGTGCCCGTAAAATTCGGTGTGTCCGACGACATATTGCAAAGGTTCTCCGGCCGCAAGACGCTGTGCGGCTTCCTCCAATCCCCCGGCGGCGAGTTCCGCCCCGGGTTCGGCGAGCAGGGCCGACAGCGGGATTCCCGCAAGTTCCGCGACGGCGATCCGGGCGATCGTGCGGGCTTCGCGCTCCCCGTAGAGGGGCACGAGGCATGCGGTCAGTCGGTCGACGGATTCGCGGCGGGTCATCAGCGGATGAAATTGGCCAGGGCCACGGCTACGGCGGCCTCGACGACCACCGCGCCGCGCAGGGCGACGCAGACGTCGTGGCGGCCGCGGATCTCCAGCGGTTCCACCCGGCCGGTGGCCTGGTTGAAGGTCATTTGTTCGCGGCTGATGCTCGGCGTGGGTTTCAGCGCCGCGCGGACTACGATTTCGTTGCCGTTGGTGATGCCGCCGTTGATGCCGCCGGCACGGTTCGTTGCGGTCGTGCCTTCGCCGTCCGTGAAGCAGTCGTTGTTCTCGGAGCCGCGCAGGCGTGCGCCCGCGAAGCCGCTGCCGAACTCCACCCCCTTGACCGCCGGAACGGCGAACAGCAGGTGGGCGATCATGCTCTCCGCCGAGTCGAAGAACGGTTCTCCCAGCCCCAGCGGGACGCCCTGCACACGGCATTCGACGACTCCGCCCACCGAATCGCGGTCGGCTGCGGCGGCGCGCAGCACTTCGTCGAAACCCGCCGGATCGGTGCATCCGCCGATCTCGGCGAGCCGCGTGGCGAAACGCACGCCCGCGGGCAGTATCTTTTTGGCGACGACCCCTGCGGCGACCAGTCCCAGCGTCAGACGGGCCGAGAAATGGCCTCCGCCGCGCGGGTCGTTGAACCCGCCGAACTTGTGGCGGGCCACCAGATCGGCGTGCGAGGGGCGGTAGTGGAGCACGACGTTGGAGTAGTCCTGCGACCGGGTGTTGGTGTTGGCGAACTCGACGGTCAGCGGGGCTCCCGTCGTGCGGCCCGCGTAGAAGCCCCAAAAGAACATGGGCAGGTCCGGGTAGCGGCGCGGCGTGGTCCCGGGGGCGCCGCGGCGGCGGCCGGCGGGGGTGCGGGGGGGGTCGGCCTGGAGCCAGAGGGCGAATATGCCGGCGGTGAAGGGGGAGGACATTGAGGTCCCGGAGGCTTCGCCCCAGTGGTGGGCGCGGCCGGAGGCTTCGATGCGGGCGCTGTATTTGTCTTC
>CATKXN010000060.1 GCA_949840605.1 uncultured Alistipes sp. | reverse complement strand
AGCGCGAAGCCATCCCCAAGATAAGTCTTCCCTTGAGGGGCGTAGGAGACGACTACGTTGATAGGCTGCAGGTGTAAAGACAGTAATGTCAAAGCCGAGCAGTACTAATTACCCGAACGGCTTTCTTCAACACATCTTTATCTCATTTCCCTGATATGTCAACTCATACTGCGTACGGCAGATGTTTTATCCGTACGGCTTCGATACAATGAAGCAAAGGTTCTTTTAGGTGGTTATAGCAGTGAGGTCCCACCTCTTCCCATTCCGAACAGAGAAGTTAAGCTCACTTACGCCGATGGTACTGCGGTTTTCCCGTGGGAGAGTAGGTAGCCGCCTCTTCAAGACCAGCCTTTTTTAGGTTGGTCTTTTTTTTGCCTATATTGGGCTCTGGCTGTTTTTCATCCCGGGATGTCATCATCTCTGGTCTTGAAGAGGCGGCTGGTGCCGCCAATTATATTGACAATCCCCCTAAATCCCCCTTTGAGAAGGGGGACTTTTAAAACCCCTCCTGTTGGAGGGGTTTCTTGTTTTGGGAGGAAGCGCGACGAAGTTTCTGAAACCCGATTGTTTGCTACTGCACCTAACCGCTTTCTTAAAGCCCCTCCTTGATAGGAGGAAGGGGGGCGGAAGTGCAACGGAGTGTCTGCCCCCTGATTTACTGACTCTTGCTCTTAAAACGGCTTTCTTAATGCCGATTATCGTTCTCTTCCGTGCGGGTGCGAGAGCCGGGCGCATGAGGCCGGTTTCTTAAACCGGCGGATAGGTATTCGCTGAGCGTGATGGGGGCGGGGCGCCGGCTGAATTTCAGGACGGCCTTTTCCCGGATGAGGTAGTAGCTGGCCCGCAGGGTCCGGCTGAGTTCTGTAATGCCCCGGCGGGGCGGGAATATCTTCATCGTCATCTCCCGGTCCCATTTCCGGGTGAAAAACCGGCTGTAATAGTCGTCCTGCGGATTGACCAGACACTCGAAATCCCCCACCCATTCGATGCGGTTGAGCAGCAGATTGGGTTCCGAGACATAGAGCATTTTGAATGGCAGCGACTGGTAGGGCAGGTAGTTGAGAAAAACCTCGCCGTAATTGTTGCGGTAGTTGCCGGGCATTCGGGATTTTTCGTAGAAGACCAGTTTGTCGTCGACTGCCAGGATCACCCATTTGTGCGATTCCTTGGGGAACATCAGCTCTCCGAGCATGCTCGGAGTTTCGATGTATCCGCGTTTCCCCACGCGCACGATCTCGGCGATGAATTGCTCGGGGTTTTCCGCGTGTTCGAGCACCTGGTTGCAGATCACGTAGTCGAAAGACTTCCCGTCGAAAGGCAGCAGCTCGCCGTCGGCCTGGATGAACTGCTGGTGGGGATAGATCAGGATCTCCCCGCAGCGGTGCGTGTTGTCCTGCATGAATTTGTCGGCGATGACGTCGGAACGGTACATGGGATTATGTCCCGAACCGATTTCGAGGACCTTGTCCTTCCTTTTGATCGTCAGGTCGTGACGCCCCAGCGGATGACGGGAGATCATATTATTTTTTCCACCGTTTGAGGTGCGGGAAAAACTCCCGCATGTCGGCAACGGCCTCCTCGCGGGTGTAGGTGCGTCCGTCTTCATGCCTGAACTCTTCGTGGAATTCGGCGCAGTGCCGGATCATCTCCTCCATCGTGCATTCCCGGACGAAGGCGCCGTCTTTGTAGCAATAGATGCAGTATTCGGCGTTGGGGCTTCCGTCGGCTTCGGTGCCGAGATGTTCCGGGTCTGTCAGGGGCATACCGCAACTCTGGCAGAAATTCATCTCATCAGGTGTCATATTTTTCGATTTTCAGGCCCCGTATGCCGGAGCATGACGGACCCGGTTTCCACAAAGATAGACAAATTCTGTTTCCGGATGCGTTTCGGACGTATAAATCGGCCTTTTCAGAGCCGTTTTTCCGACCGGACGAATTCCAGGATAGCCTGCGCCGCGGCAGCGGGTTCTTCGAGGAAGCCCATATGTCCCGAATTTTCGAGCCATACGACCTGTGCCTCGGGGTGCCCGGCGACCATTTCCTCGGCAGCCTCGACCGGAATGTAGCTGTCCCTGCGGCCGAGGATGAACAGCACGGGGACTTTCGTTTCGCGCAGCATTTCGTTGCGGTCCTTGCGGGCGATCATTCCGTTCAGCAGGGCGACGATCCCCTCGTCTTCGGTGACGAAAACCTGTTCGGTGAGGTCGTCGATATAGTCTTTCATCCGGGTGCGGTTCTCCTCGGCGAAGCCCGCTTCGGGGGCTACGCGGGCCAGCAGTTCTTTCTTTCCGGCCTTCACGAGCGCGATTTCGCGGCGGCGGTTCTCAGCCTTCTCCGGCGTGTCGGCATTGGGCGTCGAGCTGAGCAGCACCAGGCCGTCGAGCATCTCGGGATGGCGTTCGCAGAAGGCCAGCGCGACGTAGCCGCCCATCGAGTGACCCACGAGCGTACAGCGTTCGATCCCCAGTTCCCGGAGCCCGTCGGCCACGGTGTCGGCCAGGAACTCCATCGGGTGTTCCTCGCCCGTGACGACCGAGATGCCGTGGCCGGGCAGGTCCAACGTTACCACCCGGACCTCCTTATAGAGAAACGGAATGAAATCTTCCCAGACGAGCATCGATTCGAGATAGCCGTGCAGCAGCACGACGCATCGGTCTCCCTGCTGGGAATCGCAGACGTGCAGGGCCGGGGGGCCGGCCATAATGAAGTTGTCGATCATAGGATTCGTGTTTATTCCTCCTCAACGTCGAGGTAGTCGAGCGCCGATTCGCGTTTGACGTAAGGCGTGTAGGCCTCGTCGTCGTCCTCGGCGAGCGTACTGTAAAGCGAGTGGCGCTCCTTGCCGCTTTTGCGCATCGGCTCGAGACGTTTGGCTTTCCGAAGTTCATCCGCCTCGTGTTCGCGGATTCCCTTTACTGTTTTCATGGGGAAAAACTTGGTTTGTTTAGAAATTTTCGCTGTCGAACACCCCTTCGAAGACCCGGCGCGCCGGTCCTGTCAGACGGATGTCCGTGTAGGTCTGTGTTTCCGGTTCATGCGAAAACCGTACCGCAAGTTCTCCTCCGGGGACCGAGACGGCATAATGCGCGGTCCGGGGCTGGAGAGCGAAATGGGTGACGATGGCGGCCGCCGTGGCTCCCGTTCCGCAGGCGAGCGTCTCGTTCTCCACGCCGCGTTCGTAGGTGCGCACGCGGATCGTGCCGTCGCCCGTCACCTGCACGAAGTTGACGTTCGTGCCCTGCGGGAAGCGGGCCGTGTCGCGGCGGATGATGCGGCCGCGGCCGATGACGTCGACCGATGCGAGGTCGTCGACGAACTCCACGTAGTGAGGCACCCCCGTGTTGAGAAACCACCAGCCGCCGCCCGTGCGGATCTCCCGGACGTCGGTCATCCCCAGTTCGATCTCTCCGGCGGGGCCTTTCGAACGGCAGATGCGGGCGGCGTGGAGTCCGTCTGCGGCGTCGAAACGCTTGGTTTCCCCGCCGATTCCGAGGTGCTGGGCGAACAGCGCGAAACAGCGGGCGCCGTTGCCGCACATCTCGCCTTCCGATCCGTCGGCGTTGTAGTAACGCATCGAACAGTCGAGTCCGGTGCTGTGCGCGAGGGTCATCAGTCCGTCGGCGCCGATGCCGAAATGGCGGTCGCACAACCGGGCGATCGCCTCCGCGTCGGGCGAGAAGACGCCGTTGCGGTTGTCGATCAGGATGAAGTCGTTGCCCGCACCCTCGTATTTTACGAATTCCGTCTGCACTTTCGGGATGGTTATCTACCGGCAAAAATAGTAAAACTTCTAAAAGTTTTGCTAATTTTGTGAAAAATATCCGCGGAACTGCCTGCCGGCGCGCGGTTATGCTATTTTTACACCGGATTAAATCATTTCCGTTATGAAAAGTGTGCTTTTCAAGCATCGTTCGATACGCAAGTTCCTCCCGACGCCCATTCCCGAGGACACCCTGCAGGAGTGCCTCGAGGCTGCCTCGCGCGCCTCGACCTGCGGCAACATGCAGCTCTATTCGCTGGTGGTGACCCGTGACCGGGCGCTGCGCGAGCAGCTTGCGCCGTGCCATTTCAACCAGCCGATGGTCCTCGAGGCCCCGTGCGTGGTGACCGTCTGCGCCGACGTGCACCGCTTCACGATGTGGTGCGAGCAGCGCGACGCCGATCCCGCCTACGACAATTTCGCCTGGTTTCTGAACGCTTCGACCGACGCCCTGCTCGCGGCGCAGAATCTCTGCGTCGAGGCCGAAATGCACGGGTTGGGCATCTGCTACCTCGGCACGACGATCTACACTGCGGGCGATATTTCGCGGATACTGGGACTTCCGAAGGGGGTTATTCCCGTCACGACCGTCGTCATGGGCTATCCCGACGAATCGCCTGCCCTGACCGACCGCCTGCCGCTGGAAGCCGTGGTTCACTACGAAAAATATACCGACTACACCGCCGCCGAGATCGACGAACTGTGGGCCGAACGTGAAGAGTCGGACCTCACGAAGCGCCTGCTGCAGGAGAACGGACTGCCGAACCTGGCGAAGATTTTCACCGAACGCCGTTACGTGCGCAAGGACAATCTGGCCATTTCGAAATCCTATTTGGCCCTGCTGAAGGAAAAGGGGTTCTTCAACAACTGACATCGTGCGCAGGGTGTGCCGCATATTCGCCGCCGCGGCGCTGGGCCTTTTCGGTCCGGCCTGCAGTGTCACGCGGCACATTCCCGAGGGGCAGTACCTCGTGCAGCGGGTGAAGATCGAGGACGACAGGTCGACTCCACACCGGGACCGCATCACGGCCTCCGATCTGGAAAAATACGTGCGGCAGACTCCCAACAAGCGTTTCCTCGGGACCAATTTCTACGTCTGGCTTTATGAACAGGCCGATCCGGCGAAGGACAACCGCTGGAACAACTGGAAGCGCAAGATCGGACAGGAGCCCGTGCTGCTGGATATGGGGCTGACGGAGAAGAGCGCGGAGAACCTGAAGGTCTACATGGATTCGAAAGGATTTTTCAACTCGCGGGCTTCGTTCGAGGCCGACACCACGTCGCGGCGCAAGCGAGCCCGGATCACCTACCGTACGCATCAGGGCGAACCCTACCGCATCGACTCGATCTCCTACGAATTCCGGGACGAGTTCCTCGAACAGATCGTGCTGCCCGATACGGCCCACACGCTGCTCCGTCGGGGGGATATTTACGACGTCACGGTGCTCGACGCCGAGCGCGAGCGCATTGCCTCCTACCTCAAGGAGCGGGGATATTACAATTTCTCGGTCAACAACATCCTGTTCCGGGCCGACACGCTGGGAGGCCGGCGCGAGGTCGACCTGCGGGTGGTCGTCAGGCAGTATCTCACCGGTTACAATGCGCGCGGGCAGGCCGTCATGGACAACAACATGGTTTACCGCATCGACCGGATCAACATCTTCCCGGACTACGACCCGACCGTCGCGCGGACCGACACCACGCTGGTCGCGCGCCTCGATACGCTCTATTACCGGGGTCTGAACATCATCTACGAGCAGCGCCCCAACCTGCGTCCGTCGGTGCTCCGGCAGGCCGTGCCGCTCTATCCCAACTACATCTATAACTCGGCGCAGGTCCGCCGCGCCTACACCGACCTGATGGCCCTCGGATATTTCAAGAGCGCCCGCATCGCTTTCGAGGAGCAGCCCCAGCCGGCGGATGTCGAAAACTACGTCTCCTATATCGGTGCTACGGCCGATTCGACCCGCACGCTTTATACCCGCGAGGGATATCTCACGTGCAACATCCTTTGCACGCCGACGCTCAAGCAGAGCGTCAAGGTCGATCTCGAAGGGAGCACCACGTCGAGTTTCTACGGGCTGAAAGCCACCCTGGGCTACCAGAACCGCAACATCTTCCGCGGGGCGGAGTCGTTCGACATCTCGTTCACGGCGGGCTACGAGTTCATGAAGGCCCCCGATGCCAAGAAGAAGCGGGCCACGGAGTTCGGCGTCACCACGGGCCTGACTTTCCCGCGCTTCCTGCTGCCGGGACGTTTCCGCTCGGTGAACCAGCCCCGGACCAAAATCGAACTGTCGGTCAACTTCCAGGACCGTCCCTACTACCGCCGCACGCTTTCGAGCGCCGGCATCACCTACATGTGGACCAACAACCGCTATTCGTCGTTCTCGCTGAGGCCGGTCGACATCAATGTGGTCGATGTGAACGACCTCGACGCTTCGTTCCTGATGGTCAACGGCTCCGGTCCCGACGGCAAGCCGCAGCTCACCCAGAACCGCTACCTGCTCGAGAGTTTCACGACGCAGTTCATCGGCGGTCTTTCGTTCGGTTACAGCTACAACAATCAGCGCAAAAACCTCGGGGGCAACGCCACGAATATCCGCTTCAACGCCGAGACCGCCGGCAACCTGATCGACGCCGTCGAGCACCTGTTCTATTCTCCGGCCAAAGGCAAGGACTACTATTCGATCTTCGGCATCCGCTATTCGCAGTATTTCCGTTCGGACCTGAGCGTCAGCCGGAAGATCATGCTGGGCGGTGTGACGGCGCTCGTCGGACGTCTCTACGGCGGTGTGGCGATGGCCTACGGCAACTCCTCCTCCGTGCCGTTCGACCGCCAGTTCTACTGCGGCGGCAGCAACGGCATGCGCGGCTGGACGCCCCGGACCCTCGGACAGGGTTCGGTGGCCAATCCTCACAACGACTACCCGGTGCAGACCGGCGACGTGAAGCTGGAGGCCAACCTCGAGCTGCGCTTCCCGGTCTGGGGGATCATCCACGGGGCGACATTCTTCGACCTGGGCAACATCTGGTACATCCGGGAGAACCCGAAAGAGTACTCCGACGATGCGGTCTTCCATTTCAACCGGTTCTATAAACAATTGGGATTCAACACGGGGCTGGGCTTGCGCTTCGACATCAAATTCGCCGTGCTGCGCCTCGACTGGGGTATCCAGCTGCACAATCCCAACAATCCCGCCGGCGAGCGGTGGATCCACAATTTCCGCTGGAAGAATACGGCCTTGAATTTCGGTGTCGGCTATCCGTTCTGAATTTCGGCGGACATCTTTGCGCGGCCGATCGCTTTACCGGCTTTCTGTACAGGAAAAAGACTTATATTTGTAAGGCCGGTACCCGGATTTTTCCGGGCCTGCGGATCGCCCCGAATACTCAAATATTCAGAACTACTGCTATGAAAGCTTTTCGAACGGCCGTCCTGGCCGCCCTGTTCATCCCGGCGACGCTCCGTGCGGTCGCGGACGGTCCGCTCGACCGCGTGCGGGACGCCTTTGTCCGGGTGTCGGTCCTCTCCTATGCTCCGGCCGGGGAGATAACGGACCGGTTCGTCCGCTACTCCGATTACGGACGTGCGAACGATGTCCTGCTGTTGCAGCTCTACATGTCGGTCCATCTGCCGGACGCCGAGGTCCGGCGCCTGCTCGGGCTTTTCGATGCGGGCGGTTTCTGGCGCGACATCGACTACGACGACCGGACGCGGGGGCGGTGGCAGCCGTCGCTCCATCTGACGCGGATGTACGCCCTCGCGAAACTCTACGCAGACCCCTCCTCGGCCTGGCATGGCGACGAGAGCATCGGCCGCGTGCTTCATGAAGGGCTCGCATACTGGTATGCCAAAAAACCGTCGTCGCTCAACTGGTGGCACGGGGAGATCGGGGTTCCCAAGAAACCGTCGTCGCTCAACTGGTGGCACGGGGAGATCGGGGTTCCCAAGAAACTCGCCGCCATCCTGCTGATGATCCGCGACGAACTTTCAGACCGGGAACTGGAGCAGGGGCTGCGGATCATCGAACGCGCCCGCTTCGGCAGGACCGGGCAGAACAAGGTCTGGCTGGCCGGGAACAACCTGATGCGCGGACTGCTCACGGACGACGAACGCCTCGTCGCCGAGGCCCGCCGGCAGATCGGCGAAGAGATCGTCATCACCGACGGCGAGGGTATCCAGTCCGACTGGTCGTTCCATCAGCACGGTCCCCAGATTCAGTTCGGGAACTATGGGTTGGCCTATGCCGAGGGGCTTTCGTTCTGGCTCCGCGTCCTGGACGGAGCGCCTTATCTGTTTTCGGACGAACAGTGCGCTGTCGTCGAGCGTCTCATGCGGGAGGGAATTTGCCGGAGTATCTGGCGGGGCGTGATGGACCCGAGTTTCTGCGGGCGGCAGGTGTTCATCGCCAGCGGTCCGGGAAAGGCCTGTTCGGCCGCAGTCACCGCGATGAATATCGCGTCGCTGCGACGGCCGGGACACCGGGTTTTCAGTCGCTTCGCCGAAGAGATGCTGACGCCGAGCGACCGTTCGGCCGGGCTGTGCGGCCCCCGCTATTACGACCGCTCGGACTGCGGCATCTACCGCACCGGGCGTTGGTATGCGTCGGTCCGCATGCATTCGGAACGCACGGTCGGATTCGAATTCACCAACGGCGAAAATACCCTGGCCAACTTTTCGGCGGACGGGGCGCTGCTGTTCATGCAGCACGGAAGGGAGTACGACGACATCTTCGCCCATTGGGACTGGCGCATGGTTCCCGGAACGACGGCCTATGACGACGGCCTGCCTCTGAAGTGCGAAAAAAAGGCCGACTCCCGGAAAAACCGCTCCGGGCACGTAGGCGGAGCGGTTTCGGGCGACGTACTGTGCACGACGATGGAGGTTGAACGCGACGGGCTGCACGCCCTCAAGTCGGCGTTTTTCTTCGGGGCTCTCGTCGTGGCGCTGGGTGCGGACATTCGCACGACCGATCCCCGGATGTTCCGCGTCACGACGGCGCTGGACCAGACGCATCTCGCGGGCCCGGTGGTTTCGGAGGAGCGTTCCTCCGGCCTTCCGTGGGTCCACCACGACGGCCGGGGGTATGTGTCGTTGGACGGTGCTCCGATCCGGGTCAGTACGGAGGTGCAGGAGGGAAAATGGGATTCGATCGACCCCTTTTACAAAGACAAGACCCAGCGGGGCGCGGTTTTCAAATGCTGGTTCGAGCATGATCCGGCCCGGACGGGCGGTTATGCCTATGCCGTCCTGCCGTGTCGTGACGCCGGGCATACCGGACGTTTTGCATCGGGGCCTTCCGTGCGCCTTCTCCGGAACGATGCCCGATGCCAGGCCGTCGAATACGGAAAGACCCTCTGCGCCGTGGTCCATCGGGCCGGAGAATACCGGCTCGGCAGCCGGACGCTTGCGGCAACGGAACCGGCGATATACATTGTACGTGGCGGTCGGACGGAGGTGCACCGGCTTCCGCCCGTGAGCAACCGGACGGAGTGAATGTCGGGAGGCCGGGGCGTCGTTCGTCGGTCCGGCGTGATGCCGCAGGCCCCGGAACCGGCTCCCGGCCGGGTGGTTACTGCTTCGCCTTGTACTGCGACGGCGACATGCCGGTGTTGCGCTTGAAGTAGCTGCCGAAGAACGACTGGTTCGGGAAATTGAGGTAATAGGCGATCTCCTGTACGCTCATGTTCGAGTATTTGAGCAGCGTTTTGGCCTCGAGGATGACGTAGCTGTCGATCCATTCCGATACCGATTTCCCGCTGATGCGCTTGATGAGCGTGGTGAGGTATTTGGGCGTGATGCAAAGCTGCCGCGCGTAGTAACCCACGCTGCGTTCGCGCGTGTAGTGTTCGCCGAGCAGCTCGGTGAACTGCTTGAAATATTCTTCGGCCCGGTTGTGTACGGGTTCCTCTATCTCGGGATGCTCCTCCATGTAGTGGGTCAGGATATCGCCGACCTTGTAGATCGTCGCGGCGATCAGCCCGCCGACGATCTCGATCGCGAAATCGGTCTCGGGGCCCTGGAGCTCCTGCTCGACCATCGAGATAAAACTGCGCAGCGACCGGCACTCGGTATGGGTGAGCTCCATGCAGGTGCGCGAGCCGAACTGCAGGAAGAGCGGCATCATGTGCTTGGTGTCGATGTTGATGCGGCGCAGGAAATCCGGCGAGATGAGGATGACGTGCGCCTTGAAACTGTTATTCGACTGTACCTGCAGTATGTGCTTCGGGCTGAGGATGAAAAGCGAGTCTTTTTTCAGCCGGTACTCTTTCAGATTGGAGGTGAAGGTCGTCTCGCCCTCGGTGCATATGCCGATGACGAAGGCGTCGAGGCGTCCCGGAAACCGGAAGATCTCCATTTGCGAGGCGCTGTTGGCGGCGATGCATTCTCCCAGCAGACCGGGGCGTTTCTCGCCGCCGGACATGGTGATCAGTTCTCCGAGGGTGAAGCTTGTAATCGGAGTTTCTGCATTTTTTCTGTTCATAGTTTCACTCGATTTCCGACAAATATACGAATAAAATTATTCGATATGGTTCATATCGTTCGATTATTCGCCATTTCGATCATTTCGGGCGCGATATTGAACTGTCGTACGCAAAAAAGAAGTGCCGGTCGTTGCGGGACCGGCACTTCCGATGAATTATTCCGACGCTGCGGGATTGTCCGCAGGGCTTTTTATTTGGCTGCGGGGGCGGCTGCGGGGGCTTCGGTGATTCCCAGCTCCTTTCTCACCTGGGGGGCGATGTCGGTCAGCGTTGCCTCGTCGAAATAGGCCAGCGAGCCGGTCGAGGTGTCGAATACGACCGTATAGGCGTTCGCTGCCGATACCTTGTCGATGGCCGCCTTGGCCTTCTCGATGATCGGCCCGAGCAGTTCGTTCTGTTTCTTCTGATAGTCCTGCTGTGCGCGCTCCTGGAACTCGCGGGTGCGGTTCTGCATATCCTGCAGCTCCTTCTCCTTCATCTCCTTGATGGCGTCGCTGAAGGTGTTGTAGTTCTTTTGGAAATCCTGCAGTTTGTTGTTGAACTCGACGTTCATCGTCTCGATGTTGTCCTGCAGCTCCTTGGCGTAGGTTTCCATGTTTTCCTGCATGGTCTTGGTCTCGGGCATCGACATGATGATCTCCTGGGTGTTGATGCGGCCGAATTTCTGGGCGAAAAGCGACGTAGATACCATAACCAGTGCAACTGCAAGGGTCAGTTTGATTGCTTTTTTCATACGAATTTATCAGTTAATGTTTTGATGTCATTTCTTTTTCAGCGCATCGATCACCTGCTGCGTCCGCTCGACCGAGGGGTTGTTGTAAAGCAGCGTGGGGTTGTTCGCCGAATCGAGCACCAGATCGGCCCCGACCTGCTTGGCATAGGCCTCGATGGTGGCGAAGACCTGTTTCTGGATCGGGGTAATCATCTCGACCCGTTTTTTCATCAGCGTGCCCTGCTGTCCGAACAGGCTTTCCTGATACTCCTGAGCCTCTTTCTCTTTCTGGAGGATGGCGTTTTCACGCACTTGGCGCGCGGCGGCGGAGAGCGACGTTTTCTGGACCTGGTAGTTGTTGTAGAGCGTCTCGACTTCGGCGAATTTGGTGTCCACCTGCGTCTGATACTGCTTGGCGAGTTTATCCAGGTCGGAGATGGCCGTGTTATAGGCGTCGATCGACTTGAAAACTTTTTCGCTGTTGACGATTATGTAGTTCTGGGCCGCGAGGGTTTCTGCCGTCAGAACGAATGCCGCAATTAGAATCAGCCGTTTCATAATCCTGTTTTTTAAGTTAATATTCAGCCGGTTTCCCGGTTTTGTACTGTAAATATAACTCTTTTCTTTCAAATTTATTGCCACTCGCTGTTTCAAGTCCCTCTTTTCGAAGGGGGATTTAGGGGGATTTTCACTATCCGTTCCCTCTGGGCGACCATTTTAACCCAGGCTAAAATTGTTGTCCGAGAACGAAGTGGAACTGGCTGCCGCTCTTGGTCGTGGAGTTGGCGGGGGGATCGAATCCGTAACCCCAGTCGATGCCGAGCATACCCACCACGGGGAGGTAGAGGCGGACGCCGAAGCCGGCCGAACGCTTGATCCGGAAAGGCGAGAACTTCTTCCACGAGTCGAACGCGTTACCGCCCTCGAGGAACCCGAGCACGTAGATCTGCGACGAAGGTTTCAGGATGATCGGGTAGCGCAGCTCGGCGGTGTACTTGTTGTAGCCGCGGGAGTAGTAGCTCGACGGGTCGAGCGCGCCGTCCTCGTAACCGCGCATCGAAATGATGTCGATACCGTATATATTGTATCCCGACATGCCGTCGCCGCCGACTTCGAAACGCTGGAAAGGCGACACCTTATTCTTGTTATAGCTTCCGAGGTATCCCATCTCGGCCTTGAGCATCAGCACGAGGTTCGAGTTGCGCAGGAATCCCTGGAACCACTGCGCCTTGAACTGCCATTTGTGGAACTCGATCCAGCGGTAGCGGTCCTGGTCGGACATCGACTGGTCGCTGTAATCCTTGCCGTCCCAGAGCGAGTAGGGGAGCGTGGCCTGCACCGAGGCGCTGAACTCCGAACCGCGGCGCGGGTAGATCGGCTGGTCCACCGAGTTGCGTGCCAGCACCAGTTTGAGCGACAGCAGGTTCGAGTTGCCGTTCTCCACGACGAATCCCGTCCAGTTTTTCAGGTTGTAGCGCTCGTAGCTGGCTTCGGCGTAGAACGTGAAGTAGGGGTCGGGCCAGTTGAGCCGTTTGCCCAGTCCGGCGGCAAGGCCGTAGGTGCGGAAATACTGCGTTGCCGACTGCCATACGTAGTAGGCGTTGTTCTGCTCGGAGAAGTGCGCCGAAAGGGTGAACGAGTTGGGTTTCTTGCCGCCCATCCAGGGGTCGGTGAAACTGAATGCGAAAGCCTTGTAATAGGTGCCGTTGGTCTGCGCCGAGAGCGACAGCCGCTGGTTCTGGCCCATCGGGTAGGGACGCCATGCGCCCTTCTTGAACGTGTTCTTGATCGAGAGGTTGTTCAGCGTGATGCCCACCGATCCCACGAACGTGCCCGAGCCCCAGCCGCCGGCGATATTGAACTGGTCGGAAGCCTGCTCTTCGAGGGGCCAGTTGACGTTCACCAGCTCGTTCGAGACGGGTTTGATGTCGGGCATGATGGCTTCGGGGTTGAAGTGACCCATCGAACCCAGCGTGCGGATGGTCTGCATCAGCAGCGAACGGTTGTACAGTTCGCCCGGACGGGTGTACAGCTCGCGGCGGATCACCTCGTCGTCGACGCGCTGGTTGCCCGTGATGCCGACCTCGTTGATGGTGAACTGCTTGCCTTCGAACACCTTGACCTCGATGTCGATCGAGTCGGGGGCGATGATGACCTCCGCCGGTTCGATCTGCGACATCAGGTAGCCTTCGTTCTGGTAGAGCGACTTGACCGACATGTCCTCGGGATTCTCCTCCTTGCCGATTCCCAGCCGTTTGTGCATCGACTTCTTGTCGTAGGTGTCGCCCTTCTTGACGCTGAACATGCGCTGCAGGTCCTCGGTTTCGTAAACCGAGTTGCCGACCCACGACACGTTGCGGATGTAGTATTTGTTACCCTCCGAGACGTCGATGTCGATGCCGATCCGTTTCTCGTTGATCGGGTAGATCGAGTCGCTCACGATCGTCGCGTTGCGGTAGCCTTTCGAGTTGTAGAAGTCGATCAGCAGCTCCTTGTCGGTCTCGTAGTCGCCCTCGTTGAGCTTGGCGCCCTTGAAGAAGTTGATCGATTTCTGGTGGGTTTTCTTGAACGTGCGGCGCAGGCGCTTGTCCGGGAACTGCTCGTTGCCCGTGAAGTTGATCCTGCCGATCTTGACCTTCGGCTTGCGGTCGACGAGGAACGTGACGGTCACGGCCTGACCCGGGCGCAGCGTGTCGTTGTCGATGCGCACGCCGACTTCCGTGTTGCGGAAGCCCTTCTCGGCCCAGTACTGTTTGATGAGCTTCTGGTTCTTGTCGATGACATAGTCGGAGAGTTCGCTGCCCCGCTTGAGCTTGAGCTTCTCCAGCAGGTCTTTCTTCTTGCCCTTCGAGATGCCCTCGAACTCCCAGTTGTAGACACGGGGACGCTCCTTGAGGAATACCTCCAGGTCGAGGCTGTCGCCCTCGATCTCGGCGCCGATCTTCACGTCCGAGAAAAAACGCTGGCTCCAGAGCCGCGAGATGGCGTTGGAGATGAAGTTGCTCGGCAGATAGATCGAGTCGCCCTCGATCAGACCGGCGGACGACTTGAGGATGTCGGGATTGAGGTACTGCACGCCGTGGACATTGACGTTGCGAATGTGGTAGAGCCTGGGTGCGCCGTTGTTTTTATACATCGGAGCGTTTTCGGAGACCGCAGGCTTCGGAGCCGCCGTCGTGTCCTGCGGATTCTGCTCCTGGGCGAATATATTCGAGCAGCAAAGCACGAGGGCTGCTGCTGCCGTGAATATCTTACCGGAATAATTCATCTATTGCAAATAATGTCTAAATTTCATTTATTTAACGAGTCCGAAACGGCGGTCGCGCCGTGCGTACTCCTCCACGGCCGCGTCGAAATCCCGCTCCGTGAAATCGGGCCACAGCACCTCGGGGAACCAGAGTTCGGCGTAGGACGCCTGCCACAGCAGGAAATTGCTCAGCCGCTGCTCGCCGCTGGTGCGGACGATCAGGTCGGGGTCCGGGTAGGGTGCCGTGTCGAGCGCGGCGCCGACCGTCTCCTCGGAAATCTCCGCGGGGACGATCTCCCCGGCTTCGGCGCGGCGGGCGATCCGCCGTACGGCGCGCGTTATTTCGTCGCGCGACGAGTAGTTGAGCGCCAGGATCAGCGTCAGGGTCTTACCCCCGGCGGTCCGTTCCTCGGCCTGGGCCAGGTACTCCTGCACCTTCTCCGAGAAGCGTGTCCTGTCGCCGATCATGCGCACCTCGA
This sequence comes from uncultured Alistipes sp., assembly GCA_949840605.1. Next base: position 88 of record CATKXN010000060.1, on the reverse strand, counting down.
CGCCCTGGCGGATCAGTTCGGGCGTCTCGTTCGCGACGCTCCGGCAGAAAAGTTCCAGCAGCGCGTCGACCTCCGCGGCGGGCCGTCA
>CATKXN010000059.1 GCA_949840605.1 uncultured Alistipes sp. | reverse complement strand
CCGACAGCGGATAGTAGACCATCGGTTTGTCGTAGATCGGGAGCAGCTGCTTGCTGACCCCCTTGGTGATCGGATAGAGGCGCGTTCCCGAGCCTCCCGCCAAGACAATGCCTTTCATATCGTTGCGTGTTGATCCCTCCCTGCGGTTGCCGCACGGGGGAATTTCAGTCGAAGGTACGGCTTTTTTGCGAATTTCCGGTATCCCGGGCCCGGTTTTTTTGCAAAGTATCGCTATCTTTACACGCAAGATGGTTCGGACTATGAAGGATACGGCGACCGACGGATTGTTCGCCCTGCTGCGGGCGGCCCTGCACGGGAAGACGGAGGATACGGAGTTTTTCACGCGTTGCGACGAGGCGTGCTGGCGCGGGATTTACCGCTGTTCGTCGGTGCAGGGCGTGCTGGCGGTGGCCTGGGACGGACTGCAGATGCTCCCCGGGGAGCTGCGTCCGCCGCGTTCGCTGCTGCTGGAGTGGGCTTTCAACGTCGAGCGGATCGAGAAGCGCTACCGCCGTCACGAGGCCGCCGTCACGCGCCTCGCGGCATTCTACCACGAACACGGTTTTCCGATGATGCTCCTCAAAGGCTACGGGCTGAGCCTTTCCTATCCCGTTCCGGCGCACCGCTCGTTCGGAGACATCGACATCTGGCTGTACGGTCGCCAGCCCGAGGCCGACCGGGTCGTGGCCCGCGAGCTGGGCCTGCCGATCGACGAGGGCAAGGAGCACCACACGACCTTTCTTTACGACGGCATCACGGTCGAGAACCATTACGATCTCGTCAACAACGAAACCCACCGTTCCAACCGCCGGATCGAGCAGCCGCTCAAACGCTTCGCGGCGCAGCCCGGGGAATTCGTCGAGCTCGGGGGCGTGCCGGTCGGACTGCCTTCGGTGTCCTTCAACGCGCTGTTCCTGCTGCGCCATGCCGCCATGCATTTCGCCGCCGTCAACATCGGGCTGCGGCACGTGTTGGACTGGTATGTCTTCGTCGAACGCAATGCCGGCCGGATCGACTGGGAGGAGCTCTGCGCGCTGGCCCGCGAGGCGAATACGGACCGCTTCCTGGGATGTCTGAACGCCATATGCGCCGAAGAACTGGGGCTCGACGCCTCCCTGCTTCCGCCGCCCGCCTGCGATCCGAAACTCAAGGAACGGGTGCTGAACGAGATACTTTCGCCCGAATTTTCGGCTCCGAAGCCGACCGGACTGCTGCCGAATATGTGGTTCAAGACCCGTCGCTGGTGGGCCAACCGCTGGAAACACCGGATCGTCTACGACGAGGGCCTGGCCGGAGCATTCGTGAATTCCGTCCGGGCGCACCTCAAACGTCCGAAATCCATCTCCGCATAGGACTTTCCCATCTCAGAGGGTCTTCAGCCGGTAATCCCCGGCTTCGGCGACGGCCTGCTGCAGCTCCTCGTCGGAGTAGGTGCGGCCCGAGAACCGGACCTCGGCCGCCGGCGGATCGAGCGTCACCGACGCCGATACGCCTTCCAGACTGTTGAGCGCTTTCTCCACGTGCATGCGGCAATGGTTGCACATCATGCCTTCCACTCGGTACTTTTTCATAATCTGTTGTTTTTTATCGGTTTTTTTCTTGTGCAGTTTCGCGCGTTTCAGGCGCAGACTGTTGGCCACGACGCTGACGCTGCTCATCGCCATTGCGGCCCCCGCAATCATGGGGTCGAGCTGAACCCCCAGCAGCGGGTAGAGCGCGCCGGCGGCCACGGGTACGCCGATCAGGTTGTAGACGAACGCCCAGAAGAGGTTCTGGCGAATGGTGCGTACCGTGAGCCGCGAGAGGCGGATGGCTTCGGCGATCTTCGTGAGGTCCGACGAGATGATCGTCACCGGGGCCGCCTCCATCGCGATGTCGCTGCCGTGTCCCATGGCGATTCCGAGGTCGGCCCGGGCCAGCGCCGCGCTGTCGTTGATGCCGTCGCCCGCCATGGCCACCGTATGGCCTTCGGCCTGGAGCGTACGGATGAATTCGGCTTTTTGGTGGGGCAGCACCCCTGCGCGGTAGTTGTCGATACCCGCCCTGCGGGCTGTCTCGCGCGCCGCCGCCTCGCTGTCGCCTGTCAGCATCCATATCGCGATGTCCTGTTCGCGCAGTTCCCGGACAGCCTCCGCCGAGTGTTCTTTCAGATGGTCGGAGATTCCCGCCACGGCCAGCGCCCGCTCCGGGTCGGCGAACCAGACGACGGTTTGGGCCTCCCCGGCCATCCGTTCCGCCGCCGTGCGGAGCTCTTCGCCGACGGCGATGCCGTGTTCACGCATCAGGGCTTCGTTACCTGCATAGTAAGTCCGGCCGCCGATGGTGCCGTTCACGCCCCGTCCGGCGATGCTTTCGAATCCTTCGACCGTCACCGGGTCGCACCCCTCGAGATGCGCGGCAATGGCTCCGGCCAGAGGATGCTCCGAGCATTTTTCGAGGGCGCAGAGTATGTTCCGGTGCGTGTCGCCGCCCTCGGCCCATACGAGGTCCGTCACCTCGGGACGCCCTTCGGTCAGCGTTCCGGTCTTGTCCAGCACCACGACATCGACCTTGACAGCCGTTTCGAGACTCTCGGCGTCCTTTATCAGAATGCCGTTCTCGGCTCCTTTGCCGATCCCGGCCATGATGGCCGTGGGCGTCGCCAGCCCCAGGGCGCAGGGGCAGGCGATGATGAGCACCGTGACCAGCGCCAGCAGGCCGTGCGAGAACCCGTTCTCCGGATCGAACAGCATCCACGCCGCGAATGCGGCGAGGGCGATGCCGATAATCACCGGCACGAAGATGCCCGCGATGCGGTCTGCGAGTTTCTGCACCGGGGCTTTGCTGCCCTGCGCCTCCTGCACCAGCTGGATGATCTGCGCCAGCAGGGTTTCGCCTCCGACCTTTGCGGCCGTGAAGCGGAAACTTCCCCGCTGGTTGACCGTCCCGGCGAACACCGCGTCACCGGGCCCTTTGGCTGCCGGCACGGGCTCTCCGGTGAGCATGCTTTCGTCGACATACGAACCGCCTTCGGCCACCGTTCCGTCCACGGCGATCCGTTCGCCGGGACGTGCCAGCAGCAGGTCGCCGGGCCGGACCTCGCCGACCGCAACTTCGTGCTGCCGCCCGTCCGCCCCGATGCGGATCACCGTCGCGGGCTGAAGCCCCATCAGCCTGCGGATTGCATCCGAGGTGTGGTCCCGGGCTCGGGCTTCGAGCAGGCGCCCCAGCAGGATGCCGGCGATGATGACGCTCGCCGCTTCGAAATAGACGTGGGGATGGATGCCCCGGGCCTCCCAGAATCCGGGAAAGAACATGTTCGCCACGCTGAAAAGGTAGGCCACCCCGGTGCTTCCGGCCACGAGCGTGTCCATGTTGGCCGAGCCGCGGCGGAGCTGCCGCCATGCGTTGACGAAGAAACCGCGCCCCAGCACGAAGACCACCGGGGTCGACAGCAGCCACATGAATTCGTCGGCATAGGGCATTCCCATCCAGAACATCCCCACGAAGACCACCGGCACCGACAGGGCGATGGCCCACACCGTGCGCCGTTTCAGCGTGCGGTAACGTTCGCCCGCGGCCTTTTCGGCCTCCCGGGCGGCTTCACCGGCCCCGACGATCAGATCGTACCCGGCCTGCCGCACGGTTTCCCGCAGGGCGGAGGGGGAGCATTGCGCGGGGTCGTACTCCACCAGGGCGGTCGCCGCCGCGAAGTTCACCGCGGCCCGGCTCACGCCCGGAACCTTGTTCAGGACTTTGTCCACCTTCGCCGCGCACGCCGCACAACTCATGCCGGCGACCGGAAAGGTCTGTTTGATGCTGTGATTTTCCATGCCCGTTACCTTATTTGCTTCGTTGCAAAGGTAACGCCACGGGGCCGCGTAGCCGTTACAGAATTATGGAATAGATTTACAAGATTCCGCCGTTACACCTTGTCGAGGGGTTTCCGGCCTTCCGCGGCCTGCTCCCGGAAGCGGGTCGGGGTCATTCCCGTCAGGCTTTTGAACTGCGCGCTGAGGTGGGCGGCGCTCGAATAGTTCATCCGGTCGGCGATCTCGCCGAGCGACAGTTCGCCGTAGGCAAGCAGCTCCTTCACCCGTTCGATTTTCTGGGCGATGAAGTACTTTTCGACAGTCGTTCCGGTCGTTTCGGAGAAGAGTTTGCTGATCTGGCTGTATTCGTGACGGGTGATTTCGGCCAGCCGGTCGGAGAGGTTGACCCGCAGGGCTCCGTTGTCGCGGTGCACCAGCCGGATGATCTCGGTTTTCACCTGCTCGACGAGCCGCTGCCGGGGTTCGTCGAGAAGTTCGAACCCCAGTTTCCGGAGCCGTGCGTCCAGCCGTTTCCGCAGTTCATCTTCCACCGGGACCGCCGTGCGCACCACGCCCAGCTCGACCGAAAGGGGCTCGATCCCCAGCTCGGCGAGCAACTCCCGCACGACCATCCGGCAGCGGTCGCACACCATGTTGCGGATATAGAGCGTGTCGGTCGGTTCCATCACTTGATCGTCAGGTCCTCCGGGCGGACCTTGGGAACGTAGTGCGTGCCGCCCTCGCGGTAGTAGGCGCGGTCGCCGTCCGCACCGATCGGCACCAGCTCGATCTTTTCGATGCCCCGGCCGATGGCGAGGATCAGCAGCGGTTCCCATTCCAGCCCGAACTCCTGCCGGATGCGCTCCTTGTCGAAAGCCCCGATGCAGATGCCGTTCAGCCCGATCTCCGCGGCCTGCAGCAGCATGCTCTGGGCCGAGATCCCGAGGTCGATGTCGACGTAACGGTCCTCGGCAGCGGTCGAACAGACGATGATGAAAGCGTTGGGCTCGGTGCCCGGCAGGGGGAGGTGCAGGTGGGGCAGGGCCCCTCCGAGGCGGATGTGCGCCAACACTTTCTGCGCCTCGCCGGACAACACGGGCCGGAACCGCAGCACCTGCTGGTTGCGTGCCGAGGGGATTTTGGCGTTTACTTCGATGATGCGCCGGAGCTGGTCTTCGCGCACGATGAATCCGGGGTCGTATCCGCGGTGGCTGCGGTTTTTCAGCAGCAGGCGTCCGAGTGTCGCCAGGGGCCTGCGACCGCTGTGACCCGCCGCCGTCCGGGCCCGGTATTCCTCCATTTTCCGTTCCAGATAGTTGTCTGCCATGATCGTTTCCGTTTGTCGAAGCAAAGATAGTACAAACCGGCTGTAAAGACAAAAAAATACGGCAGTCGTGTGACTGCCGTTTCTTTTCGTGAACCCGCTGGGGCTCGAACCCAGGACCCCAACATTAAAAGTGTTGTGCTCTACCTGCTGAGCTACGGATTCTCCGTGTGCCAATAGGAATCGCTTCCGTTTTGGTGGTGCAAATGTACGGATTTATTTTTAATTTGCAACACCTGACCTGCAAAATTTGCGCAAAACCTGCTTTTTCGCGTTTCGGTCCGCCCGGGCCGTGAAAATTGCGGCGTCGATTTTGATTTGCCGAAATAAAAAGATATTTTTGTAGGCGTTAACGCGAAATTAACTTCAAAATTCCAATATCTCTATGTGTAAAGCGCTGATTATCGGTGCGGGAGGCGTCGGCACCGTGGTGACCCAGAAGATCGCGGCCAATCCCGTATTCACGGATGTGATGCTGGCCAGCCGCACCAAATCCAAATGCGATGCCGTGGCGGCCGCCATCGGCGGCAACCGCGTCAAGACCGCCGAGGTCGATGCCGACAACGTGCCGCAGCTCTGCGAACTCTTTCGCGCGTTCAAACCCGACATCGTGGTCAACGTCGCGCTGCCGTACCAGGACCTGACGATCATGGACGCCTGCCTCGAATGCGGATGCAACTACCTCGACACGGCCAACTACGAGCCCAAGGACGAGGCGCATTTCGAATACTCGTGGCAGTGGGCCTACCAGGACCGTTTCAAGGCCGCAGGGCTCACGGCGATCCTCGGCTGCGGTTTCGATCCGGGCGTAACGGCCATTTTCACGGCCTATGCCGCCAAGCACCATTTCGACGAGATCCACTACCTCGACATCGTCGACTGCAACGCCGGCAACCACGGCATGGCTTTCGCCACGAACTTCAACCCCGAGATCAATATCCGCGAGGTGACCCAGAAGGGCCGTTACTACGAGAACGGACAGTGGGTCGTGACCGAGCCGCACGAGATTCACAAGCCGCTCAACTACCCGGGTATCGGCGAGCGCGAGTCGTACGTCATCTACCACGAGGAGTTGGAATCGCTCGTCAAGAACTATCCCACGATCCGGCGGGCGCGTTTCTGGATGACTTTCGGGCAAGAGTACCTGACGCACCTGCGCGTGATCCAGAATATCGGCATGGCGCGTATCGACCCGATCATCTACAACGGCGTCGAGATCGTTCCCATCCAGTTCCTCAAGGCGGTGCTGCCCGATCCCAAGTCGCTGGGCGCCAACTACCACGGCCAGACCTCGATCGGCTGCCGCATCAAGGGCGTCAAGGACGGCAAGGAGCGCACGTATTATATTTATAACAACTGCGACCACGAAGAGGCTTTCCGCCAGACCGGGACGCAGGCTGTGTCGTTCACGACGGGTGTTCCGGCGGCGCTGGGCGCTTCGATGTGGGCCAAGGGGCTGTGGCGCGGCGCCGGGGTGTTCAACGTCGAGGAGTTCGATCCAGATCCGTTCCTCGCCGAGCTGGGCGAGCAGGGACTCCCGTGGCACGAGCTGTTCGACGTGAACCTCGAAGTGTAGCTACGGACGCCGCGGCATATTTGCCGTACATTTCATTCGCATTCAAATGGAGTTGTGACTTATGGACAGTCGCAACTCTGTTTTTTTATGCTCGGTTTCCTGCGGCCCGAATCCGAAGTTCATTCGGTTTGTTTCGTTTTAGCGTGTTCCGCCTGAAACTGCGTCGGTGTCTGGCCGAACTGTTTCTTGAAACGGATGGTGAAATATTTGGGCGAGCTGAATCCCAATTCGTAGGAGACCTCCGAAATCAGCCGTCCGCCGTCGCAGAGCAACGCTGCGGCCTGTTTGAACCGGATCATTTCGATGAATTCTCCCGGACTGTGTCCCGTAATGCCCTTGATCTTCTGGGTCAGGATCGTTTTGCTGATGTTCAGCTCGCGGCACAGCGTCTGGACGTTGATGTCCTCCTTATAGAGATTTCGTTCGACCGCTTCGGTCGCCGCTGCCAGGAAAGTGGCGTCCTTGTCGTTGGTGGTCACCACATCGGAACCCGCGATCGAACGGCTGTATTTCCGGCGCATTCGCTGCCGGTTCTCCAGCAGGTTGCGGCAGCGCGCTTCGAGCTGGCTGATGTTGAACGGCTTGGTGATGTAGTCATCGGCGCCCCGGCTGATGCTTTCGAGACTGAGGCCGGTCGAGGGCTGGGCGGTCAGCAGGATGATCGGAATGTGACAGGTTTCGAGGTCCTGACGCAGTTTGCCGCAGAGGCTCAGACCGTCCATCACCGGCATCACCACGTCGCTGATGACGATGTCGGGCTGCAGTTTTTTGGCCATGCTGTACCCCTCGGCGCCGTCGGAGGCTTCGCAGACCCGGTAATCCCGTTTGAAAATGGAATGCAGCAGGGTCCGCAGTTCGGCGTCGTCCTCGACGATCAGCATTTTGTAGCCTTTTTCCGGAGTCTCTCCGGTAACGGGTGTGTGAATGCGGGACGGCAGCGGTGCTGCGGCGCACTCCGGCCGGGACTGTTCGACGGATGTCACCTTGTCGTCGCCGGCATACCATTTCCGGCCGCACGGGAGCGTGACGGTAAAGAGGGCGCCTCCGCTCCGGTTGTTTTGTGCGGTCAGGGTTCCGTGGTGCAGTTCGAGGATGCCCCGGCTCAGGGCCAGTCCGATGCCTGTGCCGTGGTTGTGACGGTCGCGCGAGGTGGCGGCGGTGTCCTGGTAGAAGGGATCGAAGATGCGCGGCAGGGCCTTTTCCGAGATGCCGCACCCCGTATCGGCAAAGGTGATCGTAACGATGCCGTCGTCCCCGCGGCGGCGTTCGATGCGGATGCCGATGTCGATGCGCCCGCCGTCGGGTGTGTATTTGAATGCGTTGATCAGCAGGTTGGAAAAGACGCGCTGCATTTGTTTTCTGTCGATGCTTACGGTTACGGACTGGGTGGGGCGATGCAGTTTCAGACGGATGTTACGGTAGTTGGCATACTGTGCGAACGAATCTTGTATGTCGGCGATGAACGGGACGAGGTCCGTTTCCGAAACCGTAATGTTCGTGTAGCCCTGGTTCTGTTTCTCGAAATCCAGCAGGTCGGAGACGATCCGCTGCATGCTCAGGGCGTTGCGATAGGTGATCTCGATGTTTTCGGTTCCGGGCGAGGCGTGTCCGTGGTTGCGGAAGAAGAGTTCGAGCTGTCCGATGATGAGTGTCAGCGGTGTCCGCAGTTCATGCGAGATATTGATGAAAAAGCGCATGCGTTCCAGGTTTTCGGTCTCTTTCTGTTTCAGCCGTTCGGCCAGCAGCATCCGTGAGTAAAAAGCGTAAAGCAACCAACCCAGCAGGGCCAGGGCGGCGAAATAGTAGAAGATGCGGGCCGGCAGGGTGGCATACCAGACGGCGCGGATTTCGATGGGAAGCGCGATGTGCGTATGGCTGTTGCTGGATTTGGTGTGTGCGGCCCGTACGCACAGCCGGTAATTGCCGGGCGGCAGGTTCATGTAGACGATCGGGTGTTCGGGCGAAAAGAGGGTCCATTCGCTGTCGTACCCTTCGAGCAGGTATTCGTAGAAGATCGGATAGACCTTTTCGAAGTCGAACGAAGCCAGTTCCACCGAGAGATTCCGCTGGCGGTGCTGCAACACGAGTTTCTGCGTGAACGGCAGCTCCTGCTGCAGAATCGGCTGCCTGTCGCCGCCGGGAACCCCCGGGCTGATACGCTGATTGTTGACGATCAGACGGTCGAAAGCGATGTCGATGCTGTCGTCGGAGAACTCGACCTGCGAGGGCGTGAGGGTCTCGATGCCGTCGATGCCGCCGATCACGATGTCGCCGTTGGCGCGTCTGAGGATGCAGCCGCTCCGGGCCGAACCGATACCCAGTCCATTGTTGCGGTTGTAGTTGTAGCAGCGGTTGGTCCGGGTGTTGAACAGCGACAGACCGCTGTTCGTGCCGATGAGCAGAACGTCGGGGTCGACCTCGCCGATGAAACTGGTGAAATTGTCCGCCAGGCCGATGTTCTCCTGCGTGTAGCGCACTTCTTGCTGTGTGTCGAGGCGGATGAATCCCTGCCCGAGGCTCGCGCCCCACATGCAGCCGTCGTGGTCGCAGAAGAGTTTGAAGAAATTGAGCTTCGAATCGTAGTTGTTGCCGTCATGGGCGGCGTAGCGGGTCATACGGCCGCTTTTCAGGTCGAGGATATGGACGCCTATGCCGCCGATCCACAACCGGTCGCGGTCGTCGAATGCCAGCGAGAAGACGATCCCGTCGTAACCTTCGATCGGATTGCGGACTACCTGTGCGCTCCTCTTGTCGAATACGAGCACACCGCGTGCGGTTCCCAGATAAAGCCGGCCATCGCGGAATTTGATGTCGTTGACGGTTTCGGTGCCGCCGGAGCCGTCTTCGCTGCGAAAGGTGTAGTCCGACCACCTCCGGGCCGCGATGTCGTACCTGCGCAGCGTCCCCATGTAGGACCCGGCCCAGATGGCGTCTTCGTCGGCGTCGTACCAGGCGGATTTGAATTTATGGTCGCCGCTGCCCGCGATGTAACGGATTTGTCCGTCGTGCGCCGACTGGCGGAACATGCCGAACTTGTCGGTCAGTATCCACAAATCGCCGCGTTTGTCCTCGACCATGGCGTTGATGAGCTTCACCTCGCGGTCGGCCGGGAGCAGAACCGGGTCGAACGGATAGTTGTCGGAGTTGCAGTAGTAGATGCCGTCGTAGAACGTGCCGACCCAAATACCTCCCTGGTTGTCGGCACGGAGGCTCCACACCGAGCTTTCGCCGAGGGCGCCCGGCTCGTCCGTGCGGCACAGGCGGTCAGTCCCGAGGCGGTCGATGCCGTTCATCGTTCCGATCCAGAGATTTCCCCTGCGGTCTTCGCAGAAGGTCCGGACCAGATTGCTTTTCAGCCGCATGCCTCCTGTAGCATTCCGGTCGTAGTGTCCGATGACCGTACAGTCGCTGCCGAGCCGCCAGCAGCCGCGGTCCATCGTTCCGATCCAGAGATCGCCCCGGCTGTCGGGATAGAGCGTGCAGATGTTTCCGGCGGCGGTCATGCGGCAGCGGACCTGGCCGTCGCCGCCGATCTCGTAGAGCGCGCCTTCGGATGTTGCGGCCAGCAGGGCGCCCGCCTGCGAACGGCAGAGGGCGGTGACGGAGGTGTGGGGACCAGGCAGGCTGTAACGCATGCGGAGCGAGTCGCCGCAGCGTTCGAAAATGCGGCCGCCCGATCCGACCCACAGCCGTTCCTCTTCGGCATACAGGGCGCAGTTCGGATAGTCGATTTCCGGGGAGCAGAGCCGCCGGGGACGGTTCGTGCGGATGTCGTAGCAGAGAATGGCATCGTAGGAACAGACATAGACCCGCTCGCCGCCGTTGCCGCAGAGGGGGCGCATGGGCATGGGCTCCTGCCGGAAGTCGAGCGATGTGCCGTTATAGCGGTAGAGTCCGTAGTTGGTGTTGAGCCAAATGGCCCCCAACCCGTCCTGACAGACGGAGAAGACCGAACTGTTGGAGAACGATTCGAGCCGGCTTACGCGGATAAACCGGTACGAAGCTCCCTGCAGGGTCCAGGGGATCAGGCATAAAATCGGAAGCAGCAGTTTCGGAAGTTTGCTGCGAACGGTTTCGGAGAGGTTCATACGCAAATTTAATGACTCGCCGGCGATAAAAAAAGGATTCCGGCGAAAATCGGAACTATTTTTTCGGGCGGTCGAAACTACCCGCAAATCCGTTCAAAATTACCCCGCATCTCAGACGGAATTTTCGTTTATTTCCCTGCATAACGGAGTCCGGGAGCCTGCAATTAGGCCCGAAAATCAAAAATTACCCTCAAATCCGAACGATCCTACCCCTCGGGACCGGAGGAAAAACAATTATTTTGTATCGTCGGAAGGGCTGAGGCCCGGCCGAACGGAACCTAACTTAAATCTAAATCCTATGATTAAAAAATCTACCCTGTTTGTGGTTGTATCGTTACTGGCGGGCAGCTGTATCGAACCGAACGATTTCGGTCCCGAAGGTACCTATACGGACGAAACCCGGGCGACGGTAACGGCCGCATCCCTGGAATATGCGGATGCGGAGCACGAGCCGTACCGACTTCGATGGAATGCGGACGATGCCGTAGACTTTTATTATGCGCCGACGAAGGTGTGGACCACCTATGCCCGGACTTCGACGGAGGCGGATGCTTCCGCCGCCGGTTTCTCCGCCGAACAGGAGTGGGAGTACGGCCGCCGGTCGCACATCTTTTATGCGATAGCCCCCTCCCAGGCTTTGCCGGAGACGGCCGAGGCCGATCCGTCGGGACTGTCGCTCGAACTGGCCGAAACCCAGCGAGTGGAGGACGGGGTCGAGAAATACATGGTCAGCAGCGCGCTGGCCGTCGTGAAGGAGTCGGCCGGGGAAAAGCACGTGGAGCTGGAACTCTCCCCCGCACTCTCTCTGCTGGAACTGGACCTTTCGTCGACCTGCGACCTCGTACTGAAGACGCTTACGCTGACTTCCGTCGGAGCGGGTACCGGCAAAGGGCTCACGGGGCCCTACAAACTCGATGCGGCGACCACGACGGTCAATATGCGTACGACGAACGGCAACAGCGTGACCCTCGATTTCGGCGAGGGGCTCACGATGGAGAAGGGAAAGCCCTATCTGGCCCATGCGGTCGTGCTTCCGGCGAAGCTGGTGGGTCTGAATCTTTCGGTTTCGGGCAGCACGTCCAAAAGTTCGCTCGAACTTTCGGTCTGCGAGGCGGCGGACCTGAAGCCGGGAGCCGTCAATAAACTCTCCCTGAGCCTTTCGCCGGGCCCCATCCGGCAGGATTACACCTTCAGTGTCACTTCGGGAGCTATCGGTGAAGAGGCCAACAGCAAGCAGCTTATTTACCTGGGCGCCAACAAAACGCAGTCTACAGCCATCAAGGGCATCCGGATCGCCGAGAGCAAGGTGGAGCTCGAATACGAGAACGGCGAGACGAAATCCGAGGATGCGTTCTGGGAAGCCTCGGCTCCCGACTGGATCGTGCTCAGCCGGACGAGCGGCAAAGGTGCCGCCGATATCGACGTGATGGTGCTGCCGAATCTCAATCCGCTGAAGAACGGCCGTTCGGAGACCGTCACCGACCTTTCGGCCGGCGGGACGGCCAACACCTATCTGGTCCATGCGCCCGGCACCTACCGTTTCGACGCCCGGGTGATGGGGAACGGCGACGCCGGAGTGATCGACGGCGCCGGATTCACCGATTATAACGGCGCCGGGATCGCTTCGGCGGCATTGTCGGGCGGCGTGTCGGCCCGCGTGCTCTGGCAGGAGTGCGTCGGTCAGATTACGGATGTGAACTACGACGGCTCCTCCATCGAGTTTACGACGAGCGACCATGTCGTACCGTGCAATGCCGTCATCGCGCTCTGCGACGGGGTAGGGCGGATCGTCTGGTCGTGGCAGATCTGGTTTACCGACGAGTTGAACGCCGACGATGCGATCCTCAATGCGAATACCAACGAAACGGCCGTAGCGCAGGGCCTGAACCGCTTCTTGCTGATGGACCGCAACCTGGGCGCGATGTGCCGTTTGGACGGCGATGCGACCCGGTTCCCCAAGAAACGCGTGGGGGAGATCACGGTCATCCAATACACCGACGAGTCGAAAACCATCCCCACCGGAAAATCGTTCACCACGAAGGTTTACCAGCAGGGCGTGGCTTCGAACTCCTATTTCAAACCGCTATGCTACTGCGGCATGAAGTACCAGTGGGGCCGCAAGGACCCCTTCGTGAGCCCGTATGTCTCCGGCAACTGGCCGGCTTTCGTCCGGTTCGACGGCAACAACGACGAGATCGCCCGCATCGTGACGGCGAACGGAGGTCTCGGAAAGGGGTACGGCATAACCATCGCTTCGGGCATTACGGCTCCCGACACGTACTATAAACCCAACAGCACGGTACACTGGATGGATGTCCACAACTACGATCTCTGGGGCAATGCCGACGGCAACAAGGTCGATGCGGCGACCAATGCACGGCCCTATGGCGTGAAGACGGTCTACGATCCGTGTCCGCCGGGGTATATGGTGCCGACGATCGACGCCTTTACGGCTTTTTCGACGACCAGGGTGGTCGGCAGTTTCTCGAACGGCTATTTCTTCCGCGCCGGCAGTTCCGACACCGCAGGCGTCTTCTTCCCCGCGGCCGGAGAGATCAACTCGGGCGGTTCGCTGGGAAGCATGGGGGCCGAAGCCTATTATTACACGGGAAGCGTTACCAAAGGGTCGAACAATTCCCACCAGCTGCAGATCAAGAACGGCTTGGTCAACAACAATAACAATACCGGTCACGGTAATGCCCGTCCGGTGCGCTGTATGCGTGAAACGCGATAATTCAATCATCAACAACCAGAAAAACAATGAATCTGAACAGTTATATCATTCGTGCGGCTTTGCTTGCAGCCGGATTGACGGCGGGATGCGCCACGGAACACGATATCGAACCCGATCATAAAAAGGATTTTGCGGAACGTCTCGTACTTGAAAACAAGACGGGACGGTATACGGAGAAACCGGGCGATGCGGAATGGACGGAAACGACGTCGCGGATTGTCTCCGGGAGCTGCCGCCCCGAAGCTCCGGCCCTGACGGCCTGGGGAGGCCGCAAGGACCTGACGGCGACGGGGATCGAAGGCGCGGACGGCTATTTCCGCCTGGGCCGCGTGGGGCGCCGCTGGGTTTTCGTCGACCCGGAGGGCGGGGTGAATATCATCCGCGGCACCCAGAACGTCGCTTACCCCGAGAGCAGCCGTTTTGCAACGGCGGACGACTGGGCCGCCGAAACGGCGGAACTGCTGCTCGGCTACGGATTCAACCATGCCGATTTCACGGGCGTACGGCCGCAGTATCAGCTGAATGCCCGGAACGAGCGGATACTGAATCCCGCCGAGGGGCGGAAGAACTCGCATTCCGTAGCCCTGAACATGCTGCGGTCCTTTATGTGGGACGACGCCCGGAACCTGCCGTGGACCTATGACGACACCGACCGCGACATGAACCGGCTGAACCTGATCTTCGAGGAGCGTTACGAGACCTATCTCGACGAGAAGACCCGCGAGATTTGCGCGCAGGTAGCCGATGATCCCTATATGCTGGGTTACCAGCTCGACAACGAACTGGGGTTCCGCGGGTGGGACTACCGGTACGGCAACCAGGATGTGCTGCTGCATAAGTTTCTCTCACTGCCCGAAGAGGCGGCGGCCCGCCGGTATGCCGAGGCCTTCGTCGTCGAGAAGGGGCTGAACCGCTCCGAGGTCATGACCGTCACGCAGACTGCGGACGTCGTCCGGCTCGGGCTTTCGGATGCCTATGACGAGTTCCGTTCGCGTGTGGCTGAGAAGTATTACAAGCAGTACCGGGACGTGATCCGCAAGTACGACCGCAACCACCTGATCTTCGGCAGCCGCCTGCACAGCAACGGCAAATACGACAGGCAGACGCTGCAGGCCTGCGCCAAATACTGCGATGTGGTGACGATCAATTATTACGGGGTCTGGACTCCCGAGGCCGGTTTCCTGGAGGAGTTCCGCACGTGGACCGGCGACCGTCCGTTCTTCGTCACCGAATTCTATGTGAAGGGCGAGGACGCCAATTACGACGGAACGCCCTACAACAACCTCAGCGGAGGCGGCTGGGTGGTCCCGTCGCAGATCGCCCGCGGCGATTTCTACCAGAATTTCTGTCTCGGACTGCTCGAAGCCGGCAATTGCGTCGGATGGACCTATTTCGCTTATGACGACGCGTTTACAAGCACGGCCGACAATAACTGCAACCGGGGGATGGTATCGGCCAAATTCTATCCCTGGCTCGGGTTCCTCGAGGGCGTGGGCCGCCTGAACCGGAATGTTTACGCCGTCATGGACCGTTTCGACGAAT
>CATKXN010000058.1 GCA_949840605.1 uncultured Alistipes sp. | reverse complement strand
GAGGAAGGCGGCGCCGAAGCAGGCCGAGAAGGTCGGCGTGGGCTCGGTGATGCCGCGCTCTGTACCGGCCAGCTTGGCGGTGAAGCCCGACAGGAAGTAGTATTTCGTCTGCTCGGGGGTCAGGATCGAAACCGGAGGCAGCACGCCGAATGCGTCGGCCGAGAGGAAGATCACCTTCTTGGCGGCCGGAGCCTTCGATACGGGCTTCACGATGTTTTCGATGTGGAAGATCGGGTACGATACGCGGGTGTTCTCCGTCACCGACTTGTCGGCGTAGTCGATCTTGCCCTTCTTGTCCACCGTCACGTTCTCCAGCAGGGCGTTGCGGCGGATGGCGTTCCAGATGTCGGGTTCGTTCTCCTTCGAAAGGTTGATGACCTTGGCGTAGCAGCCGCCCTCGAAGTTGAACACGCCGTCGTCGTCCCAGCCGTGCTCGTCGTCGCCGATGAGCTGACGCTTCGGGTCGGTCGAAAGCGTGGTCTTGCCGGTGCCCGACAGACCGAAGAAGATAGCGGTCTCGCCCTTACCGTCGGTGTTGGCCGAGCAGTGCATCGATGCCATGCCCTTCAGCGGCAGCAGGTAGTTCATGTAGGAGAACATACCCTTCTTCATCTCACCGCCGTACCAGGTGTTGATGATCACCTGCATCTTCTCGGTGAGGTTGAAGACGACGGCCGTCTCCGAGTTCAGGCCCAGCTTCTTGTAGTTCTTCACCTTGGCCTTCGACGCGTTGAGCACCACGAAGTCGGGTTCGCCGTACTTCTCCAGCTCCTCGTCCGTCGGACGGATGAACATGTTCTTCACGAAGTGAGCCTGCCAGGCCACCTCCATGATGAAGCGGATCTTCAGGCGCGAGTTCTCGTTGGCGCCGCAGAACGTGTCGACGACGTAAAGCTTCTTGCCCGACAGCTCCTGCGAAGCGATCTTCTTCAGCTCCTTCCAGGCAGCCTTGGTGACAGGCTTGTTGTCGTTCTTATACTCGTCGGAAGTCCACCAGATCGTATCCTTGGTGGTCTCGTCCATGACGAAGAATTTGTCCTTGGGCGAACGGCCGGTGTAAACGCCGGTCATCACGTTCACGGCGCCGGTCTCGGTCAGCTGACCCTTCTCATAGCCGCGCAGGCCCTTCTTGGTCTCCTCACGGAACAACTCGTCGTAGGAGGGATTGTACACGATCTCGGTCACGCCGGTGATCCCGTACTTTTTCAAATCCATTTTGTCCATAGTTGCAATTATTTTGATTAAAATCCTCTTCTCAACCTACCGTTTCCGTCCGGGCGATCCGGACTTCAACGGCACAAAGGTAGAAAAACTTTCAGAATTGTGAAAAAATTAACAGCTGAAATTACAAAAAAATTTTATTATTTTTTCCGATCGCGCTATACGCTTCATTTATAACGGCATATCCCGGTTTCCCGAAACCCGCCGGAAGCGCCTTCCGCACCGCAGGAAGCCCCTTGCAAACAAGCTGCCGGAAATTCGCCGGACCGGGCGGCGGAACAAAATTCGCGGACGGAACACAATTCGGTTTTGATACCTTCCGTTTTTTACTTATCTTTATAGTATGGCTGGACTTTATTTCCATATACCTTTCTGCAAACGCATCTGCGCCTACTGCGATTTCTACAAAAGCGTCGGGCTGGGACGCATGGAGGAGCTCGCGGCCGCCATGCACCGCGAACTCGAGGCGCAGCGCGGATACCTCGGCGGCGAGGCCGTCCGCACACGCTATTTCGGAGGCGGCACGCCGTCGCTCTGTCCGCCCGAAACCATCGCCGGACTGCTGGACCATGCGGGAATGCTGTTCGACTGTTCGGCAGCGGCGGAGACCACCCTCGAAGCCAATCCCGACGACCTGTCGCCCGCATACCTCGCAGCCCTGCGCCGGGCGGGCGTCGACCGCCTCTCGATCGGCGTCCAGTCGTTCGACGACGCATGCCTGAAACTGATGAACCGCCGCCACGACGCAGCGCAGGCCCTTCAGGCGGTCCGGAGTGCACAAGCCGAAGGTTATGAAAACATCACCGTGGACCTGATCTTCGGAGTGCCGGGATTCGGCGGCGATTCGCTGCGCCGCACGCTCGACACGGCACTCGGGTTGGGCGTACAGCATATTTCGGCATACCATTTGACCATAGAACCCGATACGGCCTTCGGGCGGCGGGCCGCCCGCGGAGAATTCGCCCCGGTGGACGAAGCGGTCAGCGAAGCGGAATACGCCCTCGTGCACGAAACGCTTACCCGCGCCGGATTCGAACATTACGAGGTTTCGAACTACGCACTGCCGGGATTCCGGGCCCGCCACAACGCCTCGTACTGGCACGGCGCGAAGTACCTCGGCATCGGCCCGGCGGCCCACTCGTTCAACGGGCGGGAACGCCGATGGAACGTCGCCTCCGTGGACGATTACCTCGCGGGAGCCCCTGCGGAAGGCGAAACCCTGACCGACCGCGACCGCTTCAACGAGTACGTGATGACGCGGCTGCGCACGGCCGAAGGCATCGACCTGGCGGAGTCGGAGACGCTTTTCGGAACGGAACGCACGGCGCGGATGCAGCGCGCCGCAGAGCCTTGGAAACGGGCAGGTGCGCTCGTCGTCCGCGGCGGCAAAATGGCCGTCCCGGCGTCGCGGATGCTGGTTTCCGACGCGGTGATCGAGGCATTCTTCGAAACGTAACAGCAGCGCAACGAAGTGAAACTGAAATGTTAAGTTATTCTTAAATTTTTTTAGTAAATATACCTCCGGGTTGTTTATAAGAAATATAAGTGTTACCTTTGCGGCCGGATTTCGAATCCGACTCCGTCTTGATAAAAATTACAAACAAGCTATAGTTTATGAGCAATGCAAAACACTCCCCCGACTTCCTGTTCGAGGTAAGTTGGGAGGTATGCAACAAAGTCGGCGGCATACACACCGTCATCTCGACCAAAGCACAGACCGCAACCCGAAAATTCGCAGACCGCTATATCCTGATCGGTCCCGACCTCTCGCACGAGGGCGTGAACCCCGAGTTCGAGGAGGACCCCGCGCTGCTGAAGGCCTGGCGACAGAAACTCTACAACGAGGGCATCCGCGTGCGCGTCGGCCGGTGGAGGATCAAGGGCGAACCGACGGCCGTGCTGGTCGACTTCTCGTCGCTGATCCCCCGCAAGGACGAGATCCTCAAAAGCCTCTGGGAATCGTACCACGTGGACTCGATCTCGGGCCAGTGGGACTACATCGAACCGGTGCTCTTCGGCTGGGCCGCGGGAGCCGTGATCGCCTCCTATGCCGAGACCTTCTGCCAGCCGGCCGAGAAGGTCGCCGCGCATTTCCACGAGTGGCAGACCGCTGCGGGCGGCCTCTACCTGCGCAACCACGCCCCCTATGTGGCCACGGTGTTCACCACGCATGCCACGGTCATGGGACGCTGCATCGCCGGCAACAGCCTGCCGCTCTACAACGACCTCACGAAATTCAACGCCGACGAACTGGCCCGGCGGTTCAACGTCACGGCCAAGCACTCGATCGAAAAGATGGCCGCGGCCTACCACGACGCGTTCCTCACGGTGAGCGACATCACGGCCAACGAGTGCAAGTACCTGCTGGGCCGCGAGCCGGACGGCGTGACGCCCAACGGCTTCGAGAACGACTTCGTGTGGACCGGCGAAGAGTACTACGCCAAGCGCGACGAGGCCCGCAAGGCGATGATCGCGGTGGCCGAGGCATGCCTGGGCGAGCGGTTCACGGGCGACCCGCTGATCGTCGGCACCAGCGGTCGCTACGAATTCCGCAACAAGGGCATCGACATCTTCATCGAATCGCTCAAACAGCTCGCGGAATCGGACAAGCTCCGGCGCGAGGTGCTGGCCTACATCACCGTACCCGCCGGCAACCGCGGTCCGCGCGCCGACCTGCAGGCCCATCTGGCCGACGCGTCGCAGCCCATCGACGCGAGCCAGTACAAATACACGACCCACTACCTCGAGAACCCGGCCTGGGACCCGATCGTCAACGCCCTCAAGGACTCGGTCCTGACCCGTCCCGGATCGAAGGTGAAGGTGATCTTCGTGCCGACGTACCTCAACAAGGCCGACGGCATCTTCAACAAGGACTATTACGAACTGCTGGTGGGCATGGACCTCACGGTCTACCCTTCCTACTACGAACCGTGGGGCTACACCCCGCTGGAATCGGTAGCCTTTTCGGTGCCGACCGTCACCACGACGCTGGCCGGATTCGGACTCTGGGTGGACAAGCACCGCGAACACGCCGGCGTGGAGGTCGTCCGCCGCGACGACTACAACGACCGGGAGGTCGAGCAGCAGGTCGCCGAAACCCTGCTGCGCTTCAGCCTGCTGGACGAGAAGCACGTGAACGAAATGCGCACCTCGGCCTACGAAATCTCGACCACGGCGCTCTGGGAGCACCTCTTCGCCGCCTACGAGCAGGCCTATTCCGAAGCGGTCGAAAGTTCGGTCGTGCGCACCAACCGCCCCGTGCTGGACGACGGGGGCGCCAAGACCGAGCAGATCAACTTCGTGCGCCAGCAGCTCTTCGTCGAGAAACCCGTCTGGAACCGCATGATGGTCGACAAAACGCTGCCCCGGCGGCTGCACGCCCTCGAGGAGCTGTCGCGCAACCTCTGGTGGTGCTGGAACCCCGGCGCCCGCGACCTGTTCGAGGGGATCGACCCCGTGCTGTGGGCCGAATGCGAGCGCAACCCGATCGCCTTCCTCGACGCACTGAGCGTCGAGCGTCTGAAAGAACTCGAAAAGGACTCGAATTTCCTCGCCACGCTCGATGCCGTGCATACGCAGTTCCGCGACTACATGAACGAAAAGCCCGACCCGAAGACCACGACGATCTCCTACTTCTCGATGGAGTACGGCCTGCACTCGTCGCTGAAAATCTACTCGGGCGGCCTGGGCATCCTGGCCGGCGACTACCTCAAGGAGGCTTCGGACAAGAACGTCCCGATGGCCGCCGTGGGCCTTTTGTACCGCTACGGCTACTTCACGCAGCGTCTCTCGGCGCAGGGGGCGCAGGAAGCCACCTACGAGGCGCAGAACTTCTATAAACTGCCCATCTCGCCCGTACGCGACGAGGCCGGCAACTGGATGACGGTCACCGTCGCGTTCCCGGGCCGCACGCTCTCGGCGCGCATCTGGAAATGCCAGGTGGGCCGCACGGACCTCTACCTGCTCGACGCCGACATCGAGGACAACCTCGAGGAGGACCGCCAGATCACCCACTACCTCTACGGAGGCGACTGGGAGAACCGCCTCAAGCAGGAGATTCTGCTGGGCATCGGCGGCATCCGCGCCCTGCGCAAGGTGGGCGTCAAGCACGAAGTGTTCCACTGCAACGAGGGGCATGCCGCCTTCATCGGCGTGGAGCGCATCCGCGACCTGGTGAACCACCGCAAGCTCTCGTTCTCCGAGGCGCTGGAAGTGGTGCGCTCGTCGTCGCTCTTCACGACCCACACCCCCGTGCCGGCCGGCCACGACGCATTCCCCGAGTCGATGATCCGCCAGTACATGTCGCACTACCCCGACGTGCTGGGCATCACCTGGGAGCAGTATATCAACCTGGGCAAGACCAATCCCAACGACCCGAACGAGAAGTTCTCGATGTCGGTGCTGGCCTGCAACCTCTCGCAGGAAGTCAACGGCGTGTCGTGGCTCCACGGCGAGGTGTCGAAGGACATTCTGGGCAGTATGTGGCCGGGCTACTTCAAGAACGAGCTCCACATCGGCTACGTCACCAACGGCGTGCACTTCCCGACATGGATCGCCACGTCGCTGCGGCGGCTCTACGCCCGTTATTTCGCTGACGGATTCGAGGGCCACGTCTACGACATCCCGGCCTGGCAGAAGGTGCACGATATCCCCGACGGCGAGCTGTGGGAGGAGCGCATGAAGCTCAAGAACAAGCTCATCAAGCACATTCGCCGGCGTTACAGCGACCCCGCACAGGTGCGCCTCGACTCGCCGCGCCAGATGATCCAGGTCATCGAGGGCATCAAGCCCGACGTGCTGACCATCGGCTTCGCACGCCGCTTCGCCACCTACAAGCGCGCCTACCTGCTCTTCACGAACCTCGACCGGCTGGCCTCCATCGTCAACAACAAGGAGCGCCCCGTGCAGTTCATCTTCGCGGGCAAGGCCCACCCCAACGACAAGCCGGGACAGGACCTCATCAAACGCATCGTCGAGGTGGCCGCCATGCCGCAGTTCGTGGGCAAGATCATCTTCCTGCAGAATTACGACATGGAGCTGGCCCGCCGCATGGTGCAGGGCGTCGACGTCTGGCTGAACACCCCGACGCGGCCTCTGGAGGCTTCGGGAACGTCGGGTGAAAAGTGCGTGATGAACGGCGTGATGCAGTTCTCGGTGCTCGACGGCTGGTGGGTCGAAGGCTACAGGGAGGGCGCCGGATGGATGCTGCCCATGGAGCGCACGTTCACCGACCAGCACTTCCAGGACGAACTCGACGCCGAGATGATCTACAACACCATCGAGGAGCAGATCGCCCCGAAATACTACGCCCGCGGCACGGACAACATCCCCCACGAGTGGGTGGCCTCGGTCAAGAAATGCGTGGCGGACATCGCCTCGAACTTCACGACCAACCGCATGCTGATCGACTACGAGAACCGCTTCTACAGCAAACTGGCGGCCCGCAAGCGCGAATTGAGCGCCAACGCATACCTCCTGGCCCGCGAGATCGCGGCCTGGAAGCGCAAGGTGTCGGCGGCCTGGGACCAGGTCCGCGCGGTGGACGTGGAGCGCGTGAAGATCGACAAGGAGGCCGTCTTCGTCGGCGAGAAGTACCGTTTCTCGGTGACGGTGGACATCGCCAACCTCCGTCCGGAGGATATCGGCGTGGAAATGGTCATCGCCCGGCAGATCGTCGGCGGACAGGGCGTCAACGTCACACGCACGATCCGGCTCGAACACATCCGCACCGACAACAACCTGGCAACCTATGCGTTGGACTACACGCCCAACGAAACCGGCACGTTCGACGTGGCGCTGCGCATCTATCCCAGCAATCCGCATCTTCCGCATCGCATGGATTTTGCACTGGTGAAATGGGCATAGGCTCCGAAAGGGGACGCGAATCAAAAAAGATGACAATTTTCAGTTGGAAGCTTGCCATATTCTGAAAATTTTAATATCTTTAATAGACGAACAGCATTTTATAGCGATATGTCAGCACTTACTTTCGACAAAAGCGAATTGGGCAACCTGGAGTACTCGCTCCAGCGCGAGATGCTCGCAACGGACCGCATCGGCGGATACATGAGCACGACCATCGTCTGCTGCAACACCCGACGCTACCACGGACTGATGGTGGCGCCGATCGACGACAGCGGACGGACCTACGTCCTGCTCTCGTCGCTCGACGAGACGGTGATCCAGCACGACCAGACATTCAACCTGGCCCTGCACCGCTTCCCGGGGGTGTACGAACCCCGCGGCCACAAGTACATCACCGATTTCGAGTACACGCCGACCCCCACGATCACCTACCGCGTGGGCGGCGTCATCCTCAAAAAGGAGATGCTCTGGATCCACAAGCGCACGCAGCTGATGATCCGCTACACGCTCGTGGACGCCCACTCGGAAACGCGTCTGAGGCTGCGTCCGTTCCTGGCCTTCCGCGACAAACACGCGCTGACGCGCGCCAACATGGCCGCCGACGGACACTCCTATCCGGCAGTCAACGGCGTGAAATGCCGCCTCTACGGGTCGTTCCCGTGGCTCTACCTCCAGACGAGCAAACCCGGGACGGAGTTCGTGCCGGCGCCCGACTGGTATTACAATTTCGAATACCAGCAGGACATCGCCCGCGGTTACGCGGGGCACGAAGACCTGCTGACGACGGGCTATTTCGAGACCGAACTCAAGAAGGGCGAAAGCATCATCTTCTCGGCGTCGCTCGACGAGATGGGCTCGACGAAGACCATCGAAGAGCTCTTCGACGGCTCCATCGCCCGCCGCACGCACAAGATCGACTTCATCAGCTGCCTCGAACACTCGGCGCGGCAGTTCCTGATCCGCCGTCCGGGCAACCGCACGGAGGTGATCTCGGGCTACCCGTGGCACGGGGTTTCGGGCCGCCAGACCTTCGTTTCGCTGCCGGGCATCACCCTGGAGCAGGACCACAAGGAGGACTGCATCGACGCCCTCGACTACGAGGTGCGGGCCATGCAGGACGGCATGTTCGCCGGGAACGCCTCGGCGGCCGTGGCCGCGGACGCTCCGCTGTGGTTCTTCTGGACGCTGCAGCGGCTCGAGGAGCAGATCGGCGCCCAAGCCGTCTGGGAACGCTACGGCGAAGCGATGAAGCAGATATTGGAAGCCTACAGGCAAGGCGTCGCGGGCCGGGTGCTGCTCAACGAGAACGGCCTCGTCTGGGCTTCGTCGGAGCATGTGCCTCTGACGTGGATGAACTCGGTGATCGACGGCCGGCCCGTCACCCCGCGCAACGGCTATCAGGTCGAGGTCAACGTCCTGTGGTACAACGCTGTGCGATACACGCTGCGCCTGGCGGGCGAGTATGGCGACAAGCAATTCGTCAAGGCCTGGGAGTCGCTGCCCGAACGGACCGCGGCGGCGTTCAACGAACTGTTCCGCCTGCCGGAGGGTTACCTGGCCGACTTCATCGGCTGCGAGGGGGCTTCGACGGAAATCCGTCCGAACATGATCCTCGCCTGCGGGCTGCCCTACAAGATGCTCGACGAGCAGATACAGATCGAGGTGATCCGCACCGTGCGCCGGCACCTCCTGACACCCAAGGGACTGCGTACGCTCTCGCCCCGCAACCCGCTCTACAAGGGTTCGCAGGAGGGCACGCCCGCGGAGCGCGATTTCGCAGCCAAGAACGGCTCGGTGTGGCCGTGGCTGCTGTCGTTCTACGTGCGGGCCTGCTTCGACATCGACGGGAATGCGTTCCTGCCGCAGGCCGAAGAGATCCTGGCCAACTTCGAAGAGGACATCCAGACCTACGGCATCGGTTCGATCGGCGAACTTTTCGACGCCGATCCTCCGTTCTCGCCCCGCGGAGCCATTTCGCAGGCGTGGAGCGTGGCGGCCCTGCTGGACATCCACGGCATGATCCGGCGCCGGGCGGAAGAAACACCCCGGAAGGCGGAAAAAGTCGTGAAAAAACCGGAGGCGAAGACTGCGAAGACCGGAAAAAACGTTAGTAAGAAAGGGCCGGCCGCGAAAACCGGAAAACCCGCGGCGAAAAAGGAAACGCCGAAAAAAGCGACAGTCCGGCGCACCGTGTGAGCTCTAAACCCCGGTTTTAACCGGGCGGGGTCGGATTTGAATACGACGCCGAAAGCGGCGGCAAGGCCAGGTGACAGCGGCCGAAAGGGAAATAATAAATAAGACAAAACTGATAAGGTATGAGAGTATTAATGTTCGGATGGGAATTTCCGCCCCATATTGCGGGCGGACTGGGAACAGCCTGCTACGGAATGACCCGCGGACTGGCACGCAACGGCGTCGAAGTCACTTTCGTCGTCCCGCACGCCTATGGCGACGAGGACCAGCGGTTTACCCGCGTGATGAATGCCAGTGACGTGGAGGCCATGTACGGCTCGACGGGCAGCGGTGCGGACGACATACTGGAAAAGATGTCGTTCATCCACATCGACTCGAACATGGTTCCCTACATCTCGCCGGAGGAGTACGAGACCTATCACGAGCAATACGTCAAATCGGGCGAGCGGACCTGGTCGACGACCGACGTCTGGAAACAGCGCTACACCTTCTCGGGCAAGTACGGCGCCAACCTCATGGAGGAGGTCGCCCGCTACGCCGTGGTCGCCGCGCAGGTGGCCAAAGAGCTCGAAGGGCAGTTCGACGTGATCCACGCCCACGACTGGCTCACCTACTATGCGGGCATCGCCGCCAAACGCGTCTCCGGAAAACCGCTCGTGGTGCACATGCACGCCACGGAATACGACCGCTCGGGCGAGAGGGTCAACACGCAGGTCTACGCCATCGAGCGCGCCGGCATGCACGCCGCCGACCGGGTGATCGCCGTGTCGAACCTCACGCGCAATATCGTCATCAACCGCTACGGGGTGCCGGCCGACAGGGTCGTGACGGTGCACAACGCCGTGCGCTTCGCCGAGAACAGCGGCAAGGTCCCCGAACGGGGCGTCGAGGACAAGATCGTGACCTTCCTGGGCCGCATCACCTACCAGAAAGGTCCCGACTACTTCGTGGAGGCCGCCGCCAAGGTGCTGAAGCGCGTGCCCGGCGTACGTTTCGTGATGGCCGGTTCGGGCGACATGATGAATCACGTCATCCGCCGCGTGGCGCGGCTCGGCATCGCCGACCGGTTCCACTTCACGGGATTCCTCCGCGGGGAGGATGTGCACAAGATGTTCCAGCTGTCGGACGTCTACGTGATGCCCTCGGTGTCGGAGCCTTTCGGCATCTCGCCCCTCGAGGCGATGCGGTCGAACGTCCCGGTCATCATCTCGAAACAGAGCGGCGTGGCCGAGGTGCTGGACTACGCCGTGAAGGTCGATTACTGGGACGTGGACGCCCTCGCGGACGCCATCTACGGACTGATCAAATACCCCGCCCTCTCGGGCATGTTCGCCTCGAAGGGTCTCGAAGAGGTCACCAACCTCAAGTGGAACGACGCTGCGGCAAAGATCAAGACGGTTTACGAGGCCGTGATCGAAGAGAATAAGAAACAATCAAAATAGTATCACCATGAAAACCGTTTGCATCTACTTTCAGGTACATCAGCCCTGGCGTCTGAAGAAATACCGCTTCTTCAACATGGGCAAAGACCATAACTATCTGGATGACCTCCTGAACCGCTCCATCATGCAGAAGGTGGCCCGCCAGTGTTATCTGCCGATGAACGCCCTGCTGCTGAAGCTCATCAAGGAGAACAAGGGCAAGTTCCGCTGCTCGTTCTCGATCACGGGCATCGCCGTCGAGCAGTTCCGCGCATTCGCCCCCGAGGTCCTCGACTCGTTCAAGGAGCTGGCGGCGACGGGATGCGTGGAGTTCCTGGCCGAAACCTACTCCCACTCGCTGGCATCGCTGGCATCGAAGGAGGATTTCCGGGAGCAGGTCAAACTGCACACCGCCCTCATCAAGAAGGAGTTCGGGGTGAAGCCCACGGCGTTCCGCAACACGGAGCTGATCTATTCGGACGAGATCGGCGCCATGGTGGCCGGCATGGGTTTCCGCACGATGCTGGCCGAAGGCGCCAAGCACGTGCTGGGCTGGAAATCGCCCAACTACGTCTACGCCAACGCCATCGACCAGAAACTGCGCCTGCTGCTGCGCAACTACAAACTCTCGGACGACATCGCGTTCCGCTTCTCGAACAAAAGCTGGGACCAGTGGCCGCTGACGGTGGACAAATACGTGCAGTGGCTCTCTTCGGACGAAACGCCGGGCGAGGTGATAAACCTGTTCATGGACTACGAGACCTTCGGCGAGCACCAGACCGCCGACACGGGCATCTTCGAATTCATGCGCGCGCTGCCCAAGGCGGTCCTGGCCAAGAAGAGCGGGCTGGAATTCGCCACGGTGACCGAGGCGGCGAAGAAATACCAGCCGGTGGCCGTACTCCACTGCCCGCACGTGATGTCGTGGGCCGACGAGGAGCGCGACGTGACGGCCTGGCTGGGCAACGAGCTGCAGAACGAAGCGTTCTCGAAGCTCTACGCCCTGAAGGAGAAGGTTGCGGCGCTGAAAAACCCCGACTTCGACTACGTGTGGAGTTTCATGCAGACCTCCGACCATTTCTACTACATGGCCACCAAGTGGCTGTCGGACGGCGACGTGCACTCCTATTTCAACCCCTACGACTCGGCCTACGACGCCTTCATCAACTACATGAACGTCCTCTCGGATTTCGGCATCGAGCTGGACAAGGCCCTGGCGGCCAAACCGGTGAAGAAGCGGAGCTAAGCGCACCGCAGACAATGACGAAAACGGGCCCTGCCGGGGCCCGTTTTTCGTTCCCGGACCGGCGTCCGGAGGATGTCGCTCAGGATTTCCGGCGGGCGCCGAGAATGGCTTCCATGTTATCCTGCGCCCACTCCACCAGTCCGAAAATATGCGGCAGCAGGCTCCCGCCGCGCTCCGTGAGGCCGTACTCCACCCGCGGGGGCACTTCGGCGTAGACTTTGCGGCGGATCATCCCGTCGGTTTCGAGCGTCCGCAGGGTGACGGTCAGCATGCGGTGCGAAATGTCGCCCAGCGTGCGGTGGATCTCGCTGAAACGCATCACGCCGTTGGCATGCAGCGTCAGCAGCACCAGCATCGACCACTTGTCCCCCAGCCGGCTCAGGACGTCCCGGACGGGACAACGGCCCGTGGGAGTAAAATCCTGCAAACTTTTTTCCGTTTCCATCCGTTTGGTACTCAGCAATGGTTACATCCGTGTAACCTTCTCATTTTTAAGTGCGTTCTTGTTTCTACGGGCGATTCGCCCTATCTTTGCATGCAAAGGTAACAAACTTACTGAAAATAACCATCATATCACTAAACGAATTGCAATCATGGCAAAAAGAGCAGCCGTCGTGGCCGTGAATCCCGTGAACGGGATGGGCCTGTTCCAGTATCTGGAGACGTTTTTCGAAAACAAGATTCCCTGCACCGTGTTCGCCGTGGCCGAAAGCCGCGAGATCCGCACCAACTCGGGCATCGGCCTGACCGTCGACGACGTGATCGCCAACCTCAAAGGCCGCGAGGACGAGTACGACGCCCTGGTGTTCGCCTGCGGCGACGCCGTGCCGGTCTTCGCACAGCATGCCGGCGAACCCTGGAACCAGGACCTGATGGAGGTGCTTAAAACCTTCGGGGAGCAGGGCAAACCGATGATCGGCCACTGCGCCGCGGGAATGATGTTCGGATTCGCGGGCGCCGCCGCCGGACGGCGCGTCGCCGTGCATCCGCTGGCCAAAGCCGCCGTGACGGGCCCCGTGGCGACGGACTCCCCGTTCGAAATCGACGGCAATTTCTTCACCGCGCAGGAGGAACACGCCATCCCGGCGATGATCGGCCGCGTGGTCGAGGCGCTGAAATAGCGTCGGAACGAAAATCCCGGCTCCGCGGAGCCGGGATTTTTCAGTTATTCCCCGGAACAGTAATCGTAGACGAGCCGCGAAATGCGGGCGATGACGGCGGCGTTGGTCCGGTCGTCCTCGCGGGAATCCATGACGAAGACCGCGATCGAATAGCTGCGCCCGTCGGGCAGGCGGACGATGCCGATGTCGTTGTCGGCGATCTTCACCCCGCGCCCGTCGCGGTCCGAACTGCCGGTCTTGTGCGCCACGGCGGCATCCGCAGGCAGCAGCCCCCGGAGTTTGTCGGGCCCGGTCTCCGTGGCGAACATCGTTTCGAGCAGGAAATCCCCGTATGCGGCGGAGAGAAGTTCCCCGCGGCGGAAACGTTCGAGCAGCCGCACGGCGGCCAGCGGCGTGGTCCGGTTGAGATACTGGTTGTCCGCATGGCGGTGCATCGTCTCCTCGTCGGCGACGATCACGGTCTCGCCGATGCCCAGTCCGGCGATGTAGCGGTCCACGGCCTCCGTCCCGCCCAGAAAACGGAACAGCACGTCGCAGACGTTATTATCGCTCTGCGCGACGCTGTACGTCAGCAGTTCCGCCACGGTGAACCGACCGCCCCCGGGGCAGGCTTCGCGCAACGGCGACCACGTATCGGGAAGCAGATCGGCGCGGCGGACCGGAATGCGTGTCGTGAGGGGAAGGCCGCGGCGGTCGAGGCGGTCGAGCACGGCCAGCGCCTGATGGAACTTGCAGACGCTCAGCATAGGATAGCGGTGTCCGCCATTCACCGCAAGCGTATCGCCGTCACCGAACACCACGGCGACGCCCACCGTCGCCCGCACCGAGTCGGCCAGGGCGCAGAGGGCCCGTTCGAGGAATTCGCCACGGGCCGAAAACGGCAGGACCGCCGCCAGGCAGCAGCAGAGCCGGAACAACCGTTTCATGGCTGATCAGCCTTTGCGCTTGTAGCGCGAGGGCGAGGTGCCCGTATGCTGTTTGAAATATTTGCCGAAGAAGGACTGGGTCGAGAAATTCAGGTGGTAGGCGATCTCCTGGATGCTCATGCCCGAGTATTTCAAGAGCGCTTTGGCCTCGAGGATCACCGATTCGTCGATCCACCGCGCGGCGGTCTTGCCACTCACCTCCTTCACCACCGAAGAGAGGTATTTGGGCGTGATATTGAGCTGTTTGGCGTAGAAGCTCACGTTGCGCTCCCGCTTGTTGTACTCCTGCAGGAGCGACATGAACTCGTCGAACAGCACCTCGCAGCGCCCCTGCTTGATCTCGCCGGGCTGCTCGCGCTGATTGATCTCGGTGATGATGTAGAACGCCGTGGTGAACAGCGTGCGGATGATCTCGTGGCGGTAACGCTCCTTGTCGCTGCGCAGCATGGTCTTGATGAGCTGGAACAGCTGACGGATTTCGTCCACGTCCTGCGGCGTCACCTCCAGCACCGGGGCTTTGCCGAAGCGCATGTAGACCGGCAGCGAGGTCGAAAGGTCGATCTGAATCTCGTTGACGAACGATTTCGAGAAAGCCAGCAGATAGGCCGCGGCGTTCGCCGAGCATTTGACCGTGCGGATGATCGAATCGGGGTTGAAAAAGACGATGGTGTTGGGCTTGATGTTATAACTCTGCATGTCGATCGACACCGTAGCCTCGCCCGCCATCATGATGATGGCCGTAAAACCGTCGATGGACGTCGGATAATCGGCCGTGGTGTTCTTATCGGCCGTAAGCGTAGAGATAATCAGATCGTCCGAAAGATAAAAGACATCGCTCATCTCCTTCTTGAGCCGGGAGATGGAAACTTTCCGCAGGTTTTCACGTCCGCCGCGCGTCGCTCTGCCGTTTTCCGCCATATCGTCGTGATTTTTCGGACAAAAATACGAATTTTCGCAGTATCAAACAAGCCGGAACAGAAAAAATGATTCCGATATCGGCACCGACTGTCGCTGCCGCAATCCAGCCCCGAACCGGACGGAGAGCGGAAAAACCTCCGGCCGCCCTTAAAACCCGCCTCTTAGGCGGGGCCGAACCGGACGGAGAGCGGCAAAACCTCCGG
>CATKXN010000057.1 GCA_949840605.1 uncultured Alistipes sp. | reverse complement strand
CGCGGGCCGTCGTGAGGGCTTCGTAATGGCGGCTGTTCGAAACGACCGGATCGCCGTGGTAAAGCGCCTCGGTGTCGACTGCCCGGTGCAGGGCTTCGCACAGCCGGTCGATCCCCGTACCCTGCCGGGCCGAGATACCGACGATGTGCTCGGGGAGTGTCAGCGATGCGGGTGCTTGGTCGATCTTGTTCGCGACGGTCAGGAGCTGCTGGTCGGGACGGAGTGTGAAACCGGGTTCGGGAACCGTCTTCCTGAGGGTCTGGGCGTCGATCATGTGGATGACGATCTGCGCACGCCGGATGCTCTCCATCGTGCGTTCGATGCCCATGCGTTCGAGCCGGTCGTCGGTCGAGCGGATACCTGCCGTATCGAGGAACCGGAACAGGATGCCGCCGATATTGGCCCGTTCTTCGATCACGTCGCGCGTCGTGCCGGCGATCTCCGAGACCATCGCACGCTCCTCGTTGAGCAGGCGGTTCAGCAGCGTCGATTTTCCTACGTTCGGGGCTCCGGCGATCGCGACGGCGACACCCTCCTTGATGGCGTTGCCCAGCGAAAACGAGCTGCGCAGACGGTCGATTTCAGCCCCGATGCGCTGCATCGTTTCACGCAGCGCCGTTCGGTCGGCGAACTCCACGTCCTCCTCCGAAAAGTCCAACTCCAGTTCCAGCAGCGAGGTGAGGTTCAGGAGTTTGTCGCGCAGGCGCTCCAGTTCGTCGGAATACCCGCCGCGCATCTGCGTCGAGGCCAGCGCATGCGCCGCGCGCGACGAGGCGGCGATGGTGTCGGCAACGGCTTCGGCCTGCGAGAGGTCGAGCTTCCCGGCCAGGTAGGCGCGGATGGTGAACTCCCCGGGCCGGGCCATGCGTCCGCCCGCGGCGGTCAGCAGCCGGAGGATTTCCGAGACGATGTAGGACGATCCGTGACATGAGATTTCGACCGAGTCCTCGCCCGTGTAGGAGTGCGGTGCGCGGAACACCGAGGCCAGCACGTCGTCCACGATGCGGTCGCCGTCCATGATCTCGCCGTAGTGCACCGTGTATCCGCCGGCTTCGGCGAGCGGTTTCCGGCTCCGGAACACCCGGTCGCAGAGGGCAAAGGCCTCCCGGCCGCTCACGCGGACTACGGCGATGGCCCCTCCTGCGGCGGTTGCGGGGGCGACGATGGTATCGTGGTCGGGAATCATGCCGTTATCTGCCTTCGATGCGGAGACGCTGTCCGATGCGGAGTTTGTGGGCGCTTTTGAGGTTGTTCCAGCGCATGATCTGCGTCGTGGTCACCCGGTAGCGCCGGGCGATGGCGCCCAGCGTGTCGCCCTTTTTGACCACGTAGACCGAACCGCTGCGCTCCTGGCGCTTCTTGTCGAGATTCGCCGGATTGATATACTCCTTGAGGTACATCGAGTCCTTGGCGTGAATCTCGGGTTCGCGGGCGATGTACTGCATGACGAAGCGCTGCGGCAGGACCAGCGTGTAAGGCTTGGTCGTCGCGGGGATGATGTCGAGCTTGTACTGGGGATTGAGCTGGCGCAGGGTCTCGACCGGCAGGTCGATCGTCGAGGAGATCTGTCCGAAGTGCATCAGCCGGTTCACCCGGATCGTGTCCACCGAAAGCGGAATCGGCGCCTCGGTGGGCTCGATGCCGTGCTGGCGATGATAGGCGTAGGCGTACGACGCCCCGATGAAGGCCGGGACGTAGCCGCGCGTTTCGCGGGGCAGGTAGTCGTAAATCTCCCAGAAATTCTTGCCTCCCGAACGGGCGATGGCCTTGTTGACGTTGCCCGGGCCGCAGTTGTAGGCGGCGATGGCCAGCGACCAGTCGTTATAGATGGCGTAGAGGTCTTTCAGGTAACGGCAGGCGGCCTGCGTGGCGCGGAAGGGATCGCGGCGTTCGTCGACCAGCGAGTTGACCTCCAGTCCGTAGCTCTTGCCGGTCGTGGGCATGAACTGCCACAGCCCGACGGCGCCCATCGGCGATACGGCCGTGGGCGAGAGCGCCGACTCGATGACCGGCAGGGCGCGCAGTTCGACGGGCAGCCCCTCGCGGAGCAGCTCCTCTTCGATGATCGGAAAATAGTACTGCGACATGCCGAGGATGCGGCTGATCGTGCCGTAACGCGAACTGGTGTAGCGGTTGATGTACCCTTTTACGATGCCGTTGTAGGGGAACTGGATCGGCGACGCGAGGTCCAGCAGCCGTCGGGCGTAGACCGAATCGGGGGTCGTGTCCGCCACTGCGGCGGAGTCTTCGAGGATGTAATGTTTGAAAAATTCGCTGTAAGCGTCCTGACGCTGGCGTTCGCGCCATACTGCCAGCAGCGAGTCGGTCTGCCCGGGGGTGAAATCCAGCGTCATGTCGTTGACGGGCGGCATCCCGGCGGATTCGGGTGCGGGGCCGAGGTCGGGTTCCGGTTCGGGGCAGACGGTCTTTTCCGCCGCCGGAGCGACTGCCGGGGCGGGGATTTCTGTCTTGGCCTTTTTCTTGTCGCGGCGTTTCTTGCGGGGGCTGCGGTCGAAAGCCGACGCCTCGGCGGCGACGGCCAGCAGCAGCGCTATGGTCAGGAGTTTCTTCATCGTCTAAAATTTGAGGCTCAGGTTGAATCCGAACACCGGGCGGTTGCCCCCGAGGGTGGGGACGTAGGTGTAGTCGACCAGCGGTTCGATGTTCATCGAGAGGTCGTCCGACACGTCGTAGTCCTTCAGGTGTGCGTCGACGTGTGCGTCGACGATCTGCAGAACATAGAGCGCGCCCGAGATGATGATACAGAGGTCGCGGTTGCGCCGGTAGTTGTTCCGCAGGTTGCGGATGAACGAGGCCGAGTAGCGTCCGTGGAACTCGTCCGTCGGGCCGTCGGGGTATTTGTCCGGATTGTGCTCGTAGTCGCTCAGCAGGTTGTAGGCCTTTTTGAACCGCTGGTAGCCGCGGTTGTTCCAGTCGATGCAGTAGATCATCGAGGCGAATCCGCCCACGACGAACGGCACTTTCCAGTAGCTTTTGTTATAGATCTGTCCCGCGCCGGGGAAGATGCAGGCCAGCGTGGTGGCCTTCTTGACGTCCGACACGTCGTTGGTCTTGTAGCTCACGGCCGCGTCGCCGATGAAATAGATGTACGAGGCGATCGTGATGCCGAGGTAAGCCTGCCGCCGGGTGTTGCTGCGGATCATCCGCGTCTGCAGGGCGTCGAGCTCCGGGGTGCGCGTGAGGCTCACGTCCGTATAGGCTTCGTACTGCCGTTTGAGCGGTTTGTAGGTTTTGTTTTCGTGGATGTAGAGCCCCAGTCCGGTGCCGACCAGTCCGTAGAGGATCGGCAGTTTCCAGTATTGCTTGTTGTAAATCTGTCCGTAGCCGGGCAGCACGGTCGAGATCCAGCACACCTTCGAGAGCGACATCGAGTCGCTCATCAGCCATCCCTTTTTGAATACGCGGGGTTTGGCCGTGGTGTCGATGCCCAGCCGGGCGACGTCGAAATGGGCCAGCGCCACCGAGTCGAGGTAACGGCGGTCGTCGGTCCGCAGGGCCGAGACGGCCGCGGAGTCGGCGCGGTAGTCCGCCGTGGCGACCGAATCGTATTGGAGGATGATCCTGGCCACCTCCAGCGAGTCGCGTTTGGCGCGGAGCGAATCCGGTTTTTCGAGCAGACCGCCTCGGACGATGGTGCGCGCGCCGCGGTGGAGCTGGGCGCCGGCGGGCAGCCACAGCACGAGGGTTGCGGCGAGCAGCAGCAGTCTGGCCCGGATTCGTGTCATGGCGTGTGTCAGGAGCGTTTGGCGAACCGTTCGATGAAACGCTCGATGTCCTTGTCGTCGTCGAAGCCGATGACGATCTTTCCACCGCCGTTCTTGGCGCGTTTGATCGAGATTTCCTGCGAGAAGAATTTCTCCAGCTGCTCGACCAGCCGCAGGTAGCTGTCGGGATACTCCTCGTCTTCGGCCGGCTGTGCGGCGGCAGGAGACTCTGCGAGCGAGCGGGCCAGCTCTTCGGCCTGACGTACCGAAAGACCCTTTTTGATGCACCTCTTCAGCGCGCGCAGCTGCTGGTCGGCGGGGGCCCCGGCGATGGCCTTGGCGTGTCCCATCGAGATCAGCCCCTCCTTGAGGGCGAGCTGCACCTCGTCGGGGAGTTTCAGCAGACGCAGGTAGTTCGACACCGACGAACGCTTCTTGCCCACCTTCTCCGAGAGGGCGTCCTGCGTGAGGTGGCACTCGTCGATCAGACGCTGCATGCCCAGCGCGATTTCGATGGCGTTGAGGTCCTGGCGCTGGATGTTCTCCACGAGGGCCATGGCGTGCAGGTTCTCGTCGTCCACCTCGCGGATGTAGGCCGGAAGGGTTTTCAGATCGGCGCGCTGCGCGGCCCGCCAGCGACGCTCGCCGCTGATGATGATGTATTTGCCGTCGTCGGCCTTCTTCACCGTCACGGGCTGGATGACGCCCAGCTGGCGGATCGAGTCGGCCAACTCGTCGAGGGCTTCCTCGTCGAACTGCGTGCGCGGCTGCGTGGGGTTGGGAATGATGTCGGCGATTTCGATCTCGGCCATTTGGCTCATCGGCTTGAGCTTGGCATCGACCGGATCGCTGCCGAAAATGGCGTCGAGGCCGCGTCCTAATCCTTTCTGTTTCATATCGGTATCGCTATTTGCTGCGTTTGCGGTTACGCTTCAGGAACTCCCGGGCCAGGGTCAGGTAGTTCTCCGAACCCACGGCCCCGGCGTCGTAAAGCATGACGGGTTTTCCATGCGAGGGCGCTTCTCCCAAACGGATATTGCGCTGGATTATTGTGTCGTAGGCCAGTTCCCCGAAGTGCTCGCGCACCTCGGTCACCACCTGGTTGTTCAGCCGGTTGCGCATGTACATCGTCAGCAGGAATCCTTCGATGTCGAGCGCGGGGTTGAGCCCCGACTTGACCTTGCGGATGGTGTTCAGCAGTTTCGAGAGCCCCTCCAGCGCGAGGTATTCGCACTGCACGGGGATCAGCACCGTGTCGGCCGCCGTGAGGATGTTGACCGTGGTGTAGCCCAGCGAGGGCGAGCAGTCGATGAAGATGTAGTCGAACTTCCCGCGCACCGAGTCGACGATGCGTTTCATCACGTGGTGGGCGTTCTCCATCTTGGGCAGTTCGGTGTCGGCGGCCACCAGGTCGATCGACGAAGGCAGCACCCAGAGGTTCTTCACGTCGGGGCTCCGGAGGATCACCTCTTCGGCCTGCTTCTGCCCGGCGATGCACTCGTAGATGCCCTCGAGGTTGATGTCGAAACCCAGTCCCGAGGTCGCGTTCGCCTGCGGATCGGCGTCGAGCAGCAGCACCTTTTTGCCCAGCAGGGCCAGCGAAGCCGCCAGGTTGATGGCCGTCGTGGTCTTTCCCACGCCGCCTTTCTGATTGGCCAATGCGATTACCTTTGCCATAGATGAATTCGGTTTATAAGCAGGCAAATTTAATGAATTTATATGGAAATCCATAACCGTACCGGAAAAATGCTTACCTTTGGTGTCGGAACGAATTGATAGTTACACGATACTATGGAAGAAAAAAAAACGGCGCTTCCGGCGGCGGAGCGCGATGCGGCGGCGGATGCGATGCCCGAACCCGGGAACGGGGCGCCGCACGGGCGCCGCAGGTTCCCGACCGCGGGCGACCTGCTCGCCCTGCTGGGCATCGCGCTCGGGGCGCAGATCGTCGTGGGCACCGCGGCGATGCTCTTCATGCTGTTCGCCGGACACGGACTGGATTATAAGTCGATGGAGCCCGCCGCCCTGGGCAAACTGATGGCGGCGCTCTATTTCTGTTCGATGTCGATCACCCTCGCCGGCATCCTCTGGGACCGCCGTGCGCGCGGCGGCAGCGGTCCGTGGGCGCGTTTCTCGGTCCGAGGGCTCGATCCGGCGCTGCTGCTGTGGGCTTTCGTGCTGATCTTCGCCGTCGGCGTGGTGCTCGAGCCCCTTCTGAACCTGCTGCCCGAACTTTCGCTCGACGTAGGGCGCGGCTTCTGGACCATCCTTTCGCTGGTCGTCTTCGCCCCGGTGTTCGAGGAGCTGATCTGCCGCGGCGTGGTGCTCGGTTCGCTGCGCGCCCGTTACGGCGTGGTCACGGCGTGGCTCGTGTCGTCGCTCTTCTTCGGGGTGCTCCACGGCCAGCCGGCGCAGGTCGTCGGCGCTTCGGTCATCGGCCTGATCCTCGGCTACGTCTACCTGGCGACCGATTCGATGTGGTCGGTGATGATCCTCCATGCCCTGAACAACGCCGTGGCCTACCTGGCGATGGCCACAGGGCACGGCAACGCCCTGCTGATCGAACTGGTGGAGAGCCGCACGCTCTACGTGCTGATCTATATCGCGGCGCTGGCGCTCACGGCCGTCTCGGGTTACATGATGCTGCGCACGCTGCGGCGGATGAAAAATCCGTCCGCGGCGTAATAATCCGGCGCTTCGCTGCGTTACTTACAAGTAAAAAACGTATCTTTGCCCTTCGGAATATGAATATGCGAGCGAAAATAGCGGTCGCGGCGGGTGCGCTGCTGCTGGCGGGTTGCCGGGAGCTGCCCCGTTATTTCGCGAGCGATACGACCATTGCGCGCGCCGGCGGCAAGGAGTTGAAAGTGGGCGACGTGCGCTCGGTGGTCCCGCAGGGGCTCACGGGCGACGACAGCGCGGCCTTCATGCGGGTCTTCGTCGACCGATGGGTCGTCAAGCAGCTCAAACTGCAGGAGGCGGAGACGCTTTTCTCCTCCTCGGCGGCCGATATCGACAAGATGGTCGAGGAGTACCGGCAGGCGCTGCTGATCCGCAAACTGGACCAGCACTACGTCGACCGTTCGATCGACACGGTGTTCACCGACGACGAGATCGCGGCTTACTACAACGCGCACAAGGCCGATTTCAAGCTCGACCGCCCGATCGTCAAGGGCCGCATCGTCCGCTTCAACGAGGGGTATCGCCAGGCCGCGAAGCTCAAGACGCTGATGGCATCCGAAACGGAGGCCCGGCAGCAGGATTTCCGGGACATCTGCGAGAAGAACGGATTTACGGTCAACGACTTCCGCGACCAGTGGATCGACTTTACGGATTTCCTGAGCTACCTGCCGACGCCGCGGTCGCAGTCCTACGATCCGCTGCTGGCCTCGACGGCCGTGCAGGAGATGCGCGACAGCCATTCGCACTACTACTTCCAGATCGAGGCCGTGCGGCGCGAGGGCGAGCCGATTCCGCCGGAACGGCTGCGGGGGATCATTCGCCGCATCCTGTTCAACCAGCGTCAGGGCGAGATCATCCGCCGGCACGAGGAGGAGCTCAGCGCCCGGGCCGCGGAGAACGGCGAGGTGAAGATCTTCGACGACGGGAAAGCGAAACAAGACGACAATTGAATAAAAAAAACGATAAACGAAACCGAGATGTTGAAAAAAGGTATATTGGCCGCGGCGCTTGCCCTGCTGTTCGCAGGGGCCCTTGCGCAGAAACGACAGGTAATGCTCGACAAGGTGGTAGCCGTGGTGGGCGGTTCGTCGATCCTCTACTCCGAGGTGGACGAATACGCGCGTCAGCTCACCGACCAGCGCCGGCAGGAGGGGTATACGTCCGACCGCGACCCGATGAACGAGGCGCTCGAGGCGCTGATGACCCAGAAACTGCTCTATAACCAGGCGCAGATCGACTCCGTGAAGATCAACGACGGCGACATCATGTCCCGCGTCGAGGAGCAGGTGCAGCAGATGATCGACCTGGAGGGCTCGATCCCCGCGCTGGAGGCCAAGCACCACATGCCGATCTTCAACATCCGCGAGATCATGCGCCAGCGCTACGAGGAGCAGTCCTATGCCAATTCGATGCAGAGCGAGGTGGTGGGCAAGGTCTCGGTGATCCCGGGCGAGGTCGAGCGGTTCTACAAGTCGATCTCGAAGGACAGCCTGCCGACCATCGCCGATCAGTATGTCTACGCGCAGATCACCAAGTTCCCCAAGTCGATGACCGCCGCCAAGCAGCGCACCCGCGAACGCCTGCTGGACATGCGCGAGCGCGTTATCACCGGTTCGGCGAAGTTCGAGAACCTGGCCCGCATGTACTCGCAGGACCCGGGTACGATGATGCGCGGCGGTGAGATGGACCCCTCGCCCCTGGCCAGCCTCGACCCGTCGTTCGCCGCGGCGCTCGAGAACATGAAGCCCGGGCAGATTTCCGAGGTCGTCGAGTCGCAGTTCGGATTCCACATCATCCAGCTGCTGGACAAGCGCGGGCAGCTGTACCATTTCCGCCACATCCTGCTGCGCCCGGTCTACACGACCGAGGAGCTGGGCGAATCGCTCAACCTGCTGGACAGCATCGCCAACCTGATCCACAAGGATTCGCTCACCTTCGAGAAGGCGGCCCTGCAATACTCGGACGATGCGCAGTCGAAGATGAACGGCGGCATCGTCTCGAATCACGACATTCTGGAGCGTTTCAATGCCTTCGACGCCAAGCTGACCGTAACGAAGTTCCTCAAGGAGGATTTCGGCCGTTTCAAGAGCCTCGACGACTACAACGCCCTCAACCGGCTGAAGCCCGGGGAGGTGTCGGACGCCTACCTTACGGAGGACATGCTCGGCAACCAGATGGCCAAGATCGTCAAACTCGTGGAGATCATCCCCACGCATACGGCCTCGCTCAACGAGGACTACCTGCGGCTGGAGGAGATGGCCCTGCAGGACAAGCAGGAGCGCGTCTTCAGGGAGTGGCTGTCGAAGAAGATCGACGGCATGTACGTCTTCATCGATCCCGAATTCCGCGACGGGGAGTTCGAGAACAAACATTGGGTGAAATAGGCCGTGCGCAGGCTCGTGTCCATAGCCGCTGTGGCGCTGGCTGCCGCCGGCGTGCTTTCGGCGCGCAGCGTCATGCAGGCTCCGGCACCCGAGGAGGGCGAGAAGAAGCTCATCGACCTCAAGTCGGACCTGATGGGGCCTGTAGCTCCGGGCGACTCGGTGGTCTTTCTGGTGGGCAACTTCGCCGCACAGCACAACGGAGCCGTCATCACCTGCGACTCGGCCGTCCGCTATTCGGACATGCGCATCGAGTTCTTCGGCAACGTCCTCATCAACAAGAATACGACCTACATATACGGCGACCGGGCCGAGTACGACGGCGATGCGAACGAGGCGCGGGTCTATTCCGACATCGTCAAGGTGGTGGACGGCGACGCCACGCTCTACACCTATCAGTTTCTCTTCAACACCAAGAGCAACGTTGGGAAATTCGACGACGGCGGCGTGATGCTGAACCGCGAGAACCTGCTCGAATCGGTCCGCGGGTACTACTATGCCGACACGAAGGAGCTGATCGCCGTCGACCGCGTGGAGATGCGCAACGACGAGTACGAGCTCAAGGGCGATTCGGTGGTCTACAACATGGCCACGGACAACGCCTTCTTTTTCGAACACACCAATATCTGGAACAAGGACGGCGACTACCTCTACGCTGACCGGGGAGCCTACGACAAACTCGACACGCTCTATATCGTCACGCGCAACGGGTACATCCTGACCGAAAAGCAGGAGATCTGGAGCGACAGCCTCGATTTCTACCGCGCCAAGGACCATGTGATCCTGCGGCACGACCTCCAGCTGGACGACACCGAACACAAGGTGCTGGCTTTCGGCGACTACGGCGAATACTGGAAGGAGCCGGGCGACGCGATCCTCACGCGGCGTCCCGCCGTGGTGAGCTACGACCTTTCGCAGGGCGATTCGCTCTTCATGCGCGCCGACTCGATGTTCCTCTTCACGATCAATGAAAATGCCCTGCGCCGGGCTGCCGAGGCGGCGAAAGCCGACTCGCTGGCGCGCGTGAAGCCCGATTCCACGGGAGGACGGCCCGTTCACGGGGTCGATTCCCTGCCTGCCGGCCGGACCGTGACGGACTCGCCCGGACGCTCCCTGCCGTCCGGGACGCTCGATTCGTTGGCCCGTCCCGGAGACGCCGATTCTCTGGCTCGTCCGGAACTTCCCGACTCGCTGCGGGGGACCGATTCGCTGGCCGTTCCGGCGGTCAATCCCCTCGACACGCTGGTCGGCGACGCCCGGAAGGCCTATCTGAAAGAGCAGGAAATCAAGGCCAAGGCCGCCCTGAAAGCCGCCGCCGCCAAAGCCAAAAAGGAGAAGCTCGAACAGATCGCCGCACAGCGACAGGAGAAGGCCACGGCCAAGCTGCTGGCCCAGAAGGAGCGCGAGGAGAAGCGTCTTGCGGCCCGCAGGCTCAAGGCCGAATCGAAACTCCGCGCCCGTCAGGCCCGTGCGGCGCGCAAAGGCAAGGTGATACCCGTCGACTCCACGGCGTTGCGCGAGATCGACTCGCTGATCGGCCGCAATTCCCTGGAGAAGGATTCGCTGCTGATGCGGACGGCCGATTCGCTGGCCGCCGACTCGCTGGCGATGCTGATTCCCGCCGATTCGGTCGATTCGCTGGCCGTGTCCGCCGACTCGGTCTACCGCCTGCTGAAAGGTTTCCGCGACGTGCGTATATACCGTTCTGATTTCCAGGCCGTATGCGATTCGATCACGGCCGTCAGCACCGACTCGACGATCCACATGTACATCAATCCCGTGCTGTGGAACCAGTCCAACCAGATCACCTCCGACGTAATGGATATTTTCACCGAGAATCAGCAGATCACGCGCGCCGAGTTCGTCGGCAGCCCCATGATGGTCGCCCAGCTCGATACGCTCCATTACAACCAGGTGGCGGGCAAGCAGATGACGGCCTATTTCCGCGACAATGCGATCTATCGCAACGATGTCAACGGCAATGCCCAGACGATCTATTACATGCAGGACGGCGAGCCGCCTCAGATCACGGGCGTCGGTGTCATCGAGAGCGGCGACTGCTCGTTCTACATCGAGGACAAGCAGGTCGTGACGATCGTCTATCGCAAGGACCCCGACTGGCACATCTATCCGATGGACAAGATTCCGCCCGATCAGGAACTCTTCCTCAAAGGGTTCAAGTGGGAGGGGGCGCGGCGTCCGACGCAGGCCGACGTCTTCGACCGCACGATCCGTCCCTCGCAGCGCGAGGCCAGGTCGCAGCTGCCCCATCCGGATTTCCCGCTGCTGAAGCACCTCGAGGAGCGCAAGAAACGCCTGATCGAGGAGCGCCGCTGGACCGACCGCAGCGAACTGGTCGATGCCGCCACCGTGGAGTGGATGCGGGCGCTGGGCTTCGAAGTCGGTCAGCCGCGGGAGTCGGGCCCCGAACTCTGATCCGCCGGTTCCGGGGACTTCCGGTACGCATCCGAAATCATTCCGCCATGAACAGCGATAACAGCGAAGAGATTTTTCCCGTAGTCGATTCCTCCGGCCGGGTCGTCGGCAGCGCCACGCGCGGCGAGTGCCACGGCGGCTCGATGCTGCTGCACCCGGTGGTGCACCTCCATGTTTTCAATTCGCGCGGGGAACTCTACCTGCAGAAGCGTCCCGAGTGGAAGGACATCCAGCCCGGGCGGTGGGATACGGCCGTGGGCGGGCATGTGGACTTTGGCGAGACGGTCGCCGAGGCACTGCGGCGCGAGGTCCGCGAAGAGCTGGGCATCACGGAGTTCACTCCCGAGGCGGTCGCCGTCTACGAGTTCCGCTCGGAGCGCGAGCGCGAACTGGTCCATGTCTTCCGGGCGGTCTGCGACGGCCCGGTCCGTCCGAGCGACGAATTGGACGGCGGACGCTTCTGGTCTCCGCAGGAGATTCGCGGGAATCTGGGCAAAGGGATTTTCACCCCCAATTTCGAAGGCGAGGTCGGTCTGGTTCTCGGTTGATTCCGTTGTCCGTACCGTCGCCGTTTCCGGGTTTTCGGCCGCAGTTCCGTCTGAGGCCCGAAAATTGATACGGACCGGGGTATGCAAACACATCTGAAACGCTGGACCGACGCCTTTCTGGGCTGGCTGGGGGTGACGACATCCGCCGACGACGGCTGGGATCGCTGGGTGGCTTTCGCGCTGGTCGTGGCGGCCGCCGTGGTCCTCGACCTGCTGCTGCGCTGGGGAATCGTGCGCGGAGTGCGCAAACTCGTCACGCGCACGCGGGCCAAATGGGACGACACGCTCTTCAGCGTTCCGGTGCTCAACCGTATGTGCCATATTCTGAGCGCGATCGTGCTGGCCGTGGTGCTGCCGGTCGTCTTCGAGGAGAAATCCGCCGGGCGCGTGATCGTGATGCGGCTCATGCAGGTCTATATCGTCGTCACGGTCTTTCGCTTCGTCAATGCGCTTCTCTATGCCGCCTTTTACATCGCCGCGTCGCGTCCGGCGTGGCAGAACAAACCCATCAAGGGGCTGCGGCAGACGGCGCAGGGCATTGCGGCGCTGATCTGCGCCATCATGACCGTCTCGATTCTCCTGGACAAGTCGCCGGCCATCCTCCTCACGGGGCTGGGGGCTTCGGCGGCCGTGCTGATGCTGATTTTCCGCGACAGCATCCTCGGCTTCGTGTCGGGCATCCAGCTCTCGGCCAACGATATGCTCAAAGTCGGGGACTGGATTTCGGTCCCCAAGTACGGCGCCGACGGAAATGTCGAGGAGGTGTCGCTGACGACGGTCAAGATCCGCAACTGGGACAATACGCTCGTCATGCTGCCGCCCTATCTGCTGACGACCGATTCCTTCATCAACTGGCACGCCATGCAGCTCTCGGGCGGACGGCGTGTGATGCGCTCGGTGTCGATCGACATGACCAGCGTGCGGTTCTGCACCCCCGAGATGCTGGACCACTACCGCACCATCGACCTGATCAAAGACTATGTCGAGGAGACCGAGCGGCGGATCGAGGCCTACAATGCCGCGCACGGCATCGGGGCCGCCGAACGGCGGGTCAACGGGCTGCACCAGACCAACCTCGGGATTTTCCGGGCCTATCTGGTGCGCTACCTGCAGAACGAGGTGCCGGTGAACAAGTCGATGACGCTGATGGTGCGCCAGTTGCAGCCGACGGAAACGGGAATTCCGATGCAGCTCTATTTCTTTACGAATACGGTCGTCTGGGTGGATTACGAAGGGATTCAGTCGGATGTTTTCGACCATGTGCTGGCCGTGATCCCGGAATTCGGGCTGCGGGTTTTCCAGAACCCGACGGGCGGGGATATCGCGTCGCTGCGCGCTCCGGCGCCGCAGACCGGGGTGCCGTCCGCGCCGCAAAACATTCCGCCTGATGCGCAGGACACCTCGTCGGAGGCTAAAGCACCAGCATCAGCATCACCTGAATGATGATCACGCGCAGGAACATGCAGACCGGGTAGACCGTGGCGTAGGAGACCGAGGGGTTGTCGCCCTCGATGGTGTCGTTGGCATAGTTCAGGGCCATGGGATTGGCCATGCTGCCGCACAGCAGGCCCGACACCGAGCCGAAATCGACTTTCAGAGCCCGGAGGGCGAACACTCCGACCAGCACCACCGGCACGAAGGTCAGCACGAAGCCGATGGCGATCCACAGCGCCCCTTCGGGCCGCATGACGGTCTCGAAGAAGTGCGCCCCGGCGTCGAGCCCGAGGCAGGCGAGGTACATCGAGAGCCCCAGGGCGCGGAGCATCAGGTTGGCGCTCTGCGTGGTGTAGGTGATCATGTGGAGCCGGGGGCCGAACGTGCCGATGAGGATGCCGACGATGATCGGACCGCCCGCGAGTCCGAGTTTCACGGGGATCGAAATGCCGGGGATCGCGATGGGGATGCTTCCGAGCGTCAGACCGAGGATCAGGCCGA
This sequence comes from uncultured Alistipes sp., assembly GCA_949840605.1. Next base: position 1,710 of record CATKXN010000057.1, on the reverse strand, counting down.
TGAAGACCGCCACGAGATTGGGCTCGTTGAGGCTCTTCACGGCGTTGCCGAGGATCCTCTCGACGTTGCGGATCGCCTGCGCTTCGCCCACCACCGTCAGGCGGTCGCCCATCTGGAGCCGCAGGTCGGGGGTCGCCAACAGCTGCACTCCCGAACGGTATACGCGGCTGATGTTGATGCCGTAATTGTTGCGCAGACGCAGCTGCGAGAGCTTTTTGCCGTTGATTTCGGGGCGCGTCACCAGAATGCGCTGCGATATGAGCTGCCGGTCTACGGCGTTCCAGTCGATATTCTCCTTGTTCCAGTCCTTCTGTTCCTGCTCGCCGAAGATCAGCCGCAGGGCGTCGGCGTCGCCGGGGGTGGTGATGACGAGGATCACGTCGCCCGCGCCGAGCGTCATGTCCGACGTGGGGATCGACACCCGGCCGTCGCGCCACAGACGCGAAATGACGAAATGATGGTGGCTGTGGGTCGCGATTTCGTGCACGCTTTTGCCGAAGACGGCGGGGTTGGTGAGGCGGTAGCTGGCGATGAAGACGTTCTTGTGGTGTTCGGCGTCCGGACCCGGCAGGTCCGCGGGGCGCACGAAGAGTTTGCGCAGGAAGACCATGGCCAGAATCACGCCCACGACCCCCAGCGGATAGGCTACGGCGCAGCTCAGCGCGGCGCCGTTGGCGTCCATTCCCATCTGTTGCAGGGCCTGCTGTGCGGCTCCCAGCGCCGGGGTGTTGGTCGTCGCGCCGCAGAGGATGCCCGACATGTCGGACATCGGAATCCTGAAGGCGTAGCTCAGCGCCGCGGCCAGCGCCGTGCCGAGCAGCACAACGGCGACGGCCGGCGACATCAGCCGCAGCCCGTCGACGCGCATCGAACTGAAAAAGCCCGGTCCCACCTGCAGACCGAGGGCGTAGACGAAGATCACCAGTCCGAAGCTCTCGGCGTAGGTCAGCATCGCCGGGTCGAGCGACAGCCCGAAATGCCCGGCCATGATCCCCACGAAGAAGATGAAAGCCGTGCCGAGCGAGATGCCGAAGAAACGGATCTTGCCCAGCCCGATACCGATCGTCGAAATGAGCGAAATCACCACGACGGCCTGCAGTGCCGAGTGCTCGACGAGCAATTCTTGAAGCCAATTCATCTTTTTGCCGTTGAAACCGCTGCAAAAGTAGGTCAAATTTTCCGGATTGCCGCCTTTTTGCCGCACGAAAAGTGGTTTGTGTGAATAATTCGGCCCATGATGGATGCGAAAACGCCCGTTTGTTTGTGGATTAAATAATATATTGTATATTTGTGTCGGTGGGATGAGTATGAACACCAGTGACGCACGAAGGGCTTTTCTGCCGGAGGAAGTCCGGGTTTCACACCGGAGACTGTTCGAACCTTAATTGGGAATGAGGTTGCGGACAGCAATAGGGCGACCGTTTTAGGTCGCCCTATTTGTTTGAAATCGTTTATCCGGGACCGGACGTTTCAGCGTGTTATCGGTTTTCCGCGGTAGAAATCGAGTATCTTCGAACGGAATACGAATTCGTATTTGGCCTGCACGGCTTCGGCTTCGGCCTTTTCCATGCGCGTTTTGGCGTCGTTGAAGTCGAACACGGTCGAGCGTCCCGCTTCGGCCTTCCGCTCCTCGTAGGCGAAGGCGATCCGGGCCGATGCGGCGGCGGCTTCGGACGACAGGTATTTGGCGTAGGCGGCGTCGGCGTTGTA
>CATKXN010000056.1 GCA_949840605.1 uncultured Alistipes sp. | reverse complement strand
CATCTGCCGGAGCTGTTCCGGGGTATAGGGACCGGTTTGTGCCCCGTTCTCAGCCACGAAATAGGATACGGCCGGCGGCACGGGAGGCACGGGAGGCGCCGGAGGCTGCTGCCCCGTTCCCGGCTGCTCCCCGTCCGGTCCGAGTCCCTGCATCATGCCGCCCATCATCCCGGCCATACGGCCGCCGACGGCGCCGCCCAGCATCATCCCGGCCATCATCCCGGCCGGGTTGAGGCCGTCGCCATTGCCCATGCCGCCGCCCAACTCGCCGAGGCTTTCGGCGGCCGTCCGGGCCACCTCGCCCTGCACGTCGATCCGGTGTGTCGGGAGAAAATCGGTTTCGGTCGCCAGACGCTGCCGGCGCTGCGTCTCTTCGCGGTTGATGCGAAGCGATTCGGCGAGGTTCTCGGCTCCGATCTGCTGCTGGTCGAGCAGATTCCGGCTCGTGGCCTCGCCCGTGGCTGCGAACTGCTTTTCCAGGATGCCGGCCTGCGCCAGTCCCTGGCTCATCAGCGCCTGATAGCCTTCGGATTCGGTGTCGAGCGAAATGTCCGAAATATCGACCCGCCGGAGGTTGACCGCAAAGTCTTCGGCCAGCGAATCCCGGAGTTTGGCCTGCACGGCCTCGCTGATCCGGTCGATGCCGCGTTCGATCTGCACGACCGGAATCCCCAGCTCGTAGGGGGCGTTCGTCACGGCGGATTTCACGTAGCGTTCGACCGTATCGCGAATTTGGAGCGAAAGGTCGTCCAGGCTGTATCCGGCCATCTGGTATTTCGAGATGAAATCCCGGTAGTCGGAGATGTTGAATGTGATGGCGCCTTTGACGGTGGCAGGGACGAAAAGCCGCTGCTGCCACTGCTCGGAGAGCGAAATCCGCTTCACGAAGAACGGCAGACGGATCGTCCCGGCGCGGTTGATGAAAAAGACCTCGGCCTGGAAGGGCGACGCTCCGCCGAAGGCGCTGCCGACGATAGACGACAGAACGGGGAAATTGGCGGTTTTGAGCACCTCGTCCCTGAAACCCTCGATAAAGTCCATGCCACCGTCCTTGTCGTAGACGAAGACGGCGACCTCCCCCTCCTTGACGCGCAGGCGGCTGCCGTAGCGGATGGCGTTCATCTTCTTCGAAGATTCCCCCGAGGGCGTCCATTTCCAGATCAGATAATCGCTCTGATCGCAGCGGATGACATCGAGGATGCCACCCTCCTTCTTGCTTCCGAATAATCCCATGATGTCAGTTGGTTAATCGTTTTTTCAATTTGTTCCGGTCCGAGTCGTAGCGGAGATCGCAGGCCCCGGCGAAACGCCCGGCGGCCGCCCGGTCGCCCGCCAGCAGATAGCGGTCGACGATCTGCACGGCGCAGTCGTAGTCGCCGGGACGCCCCATGCAGCAGCTGCAGAAGAACTCTTCGGCGACGGTCATCTCATCGGCGGCGAGGATTTTCCCGAGCAGCGCCGAACGGGTTTCGATGTCGTAATCGTCGACGCTTCCCGCTGCGCGGAAGGCCTCCAGCTCCTTCTGCCATCCGGTCTCTTCCTGCACGGCGACGGCTTTGTCAACCGACCATACGCCCATCCCGGCCAGGATGCCCCCGACCGAAAGGATCGCCAGCCAGATCATCAGATTGCGCCGCGCCGCACCCTTGCGGACATGCTCCGTCTCCCGAATGCGTTTCGTGGTTTCGTCCAGCAGGTCCGTGACCTCGCGATTGCGTCCGAAATCGCGGCGTGCGATGCGGGCCGTGAATTCGAAATCGTTCTTGAGTTCGGCAAAACGGCGGTCGAAGCGACCGTTGCCGATGCGCCCGCAGAGTTTGAGTACGAGTGCCGCCGCGCTGCACAGGGCGAGCAGTATCGCGGCGATCCAGAAGATTCCGGCGTCGCTGATGAGGGCCGCGGCGAGCAGGACGAGCGTCAGCAGGGGCAGCATCACGACCGAGAGCTGGCCCATGCTGCGGCCGAACGACGGTGCGGGCAGCGACCGCACCTTATAGAGTATCTCCTCCAATGTATCGGCGAGTTCGGCGGCGGCGGGCCGGTTTTCGTCGCCGTCGGCGACATATCCGCATACGGGGCAGATGCGGGACAAGAGAGGCATCTCCTCCTTGCATTGAGGACAAATCATGGCGTATGAATATTAGTTGAGTTTGCCTAAGAGCCAATCCTTCAACGCGGACTGCGTCGCGGCATCGGCCCCGGAGGCCTGTTTTTCGGTTGCTTTCCGCGAGGCTTCGATCTGCATGCGGCGCAGCATCATCTCGTCGTCGTGCATCTTGAGCGCCAGTTCACGCTGTGCCTCCATCTGATCGAGGCGCGCCTGCATTTCGGCCTGCTCCCTGGCGTCGATCGTGCCCTTGATCGAATCGACCATGCGGACGGCCTCTTCGAAGCGCGTGCTCGCCGGATCGACGTAAAGCAGGGCGTCCAGCGCCCCCTCGTAATCGCGCAGCGCGATCTTGCCCCTGGCCTCCTGAATCGACACGGCGGCGAACTTGTCGACCATCTGCGTATAGACGGCTGTCATCTTCTCGGCGGCCATCGGATAGTCGTCGAGCGATTCGGGAATGGCGGTCAGGGCAGCCAGCGCCGCCTCGTAATCGCCGCGGTCGGCCAGCGACTGGGCCTTGGCGACGATCGCCGGAACGCGCGTCGCATAGTAGTCGACGATCTTCTCCCGGGCCGAGGTCATGAACTGCCGCACGACAGGTGTTCGGGCATTGATCCGGTTGACGGCGCGGACCACGGCCTTGTGTTCGGACGACTCGACGGACTTCACGACGAAAGAGGTCTCAGCAACCAACAGCTGTTCCTGCAGGTTGACCACGAAGACCGAGACCTCCAGCTCGACGATGTACTGGGCCGGAACCGTCGCGGTGACCTGTTTGTCCGCCGTGCGCACGCCGGCCGTGAGGACAAAAGGTCCTCCGGTGGCTCCGAAACCGTTTTGGACGGTCATCTGGAGCAGTTTCTGATTCAGAGCCGCACGAGCGTCGGCCGGGAGGTCCAAAGCGTCGCATACCATCGGCGTGATGGCGATGCGCTCCTCCTGCTGCGTCTGTCCCGTGAGCAGCCACGGGGCACAGCAGGCGGTCAGGCAGATCAGCAGTTTCCGTATCATATCGCTCTGTATTTGTTATTTTTCACCCAGGATAAGCCACACTTCGCCCAAGCCTTTGGGATAGGTCTTCACCACCACGTTGTAGGGATCCTTCTTGAGCATGTTGGCCAGCGGACGCGCGAAAGTCGCGGCATCGATGGCCACTTCGCGGCCCGAAAGGCTCTTTCCGTAGAGCGGGATGCGCACCTGGTTGTAACGCAGCAGGTTGGTCGAACGCTCGGCTTCGGAGAAACGCCCGTTGAACGTGTTCTCCTCGAACCATACGCCGACGATGTCGGCCAGTTCGGCGGTCTGTCCGTTATAGTCGAACTCGGTTTCGAAGTCGATCGGCGAACTGTCGAAACGCCGCAGGGTGACGATCACCTCGCGGCCGTTGCTGAACAGGTCGTCGAAATGGCGCAGAAGCCCGGAGATGAAGTTGTCCTTGAAACTCAGCACGGCCTCCTGAAGAAGGGTTTCGATGGCCGCACCGCTGTTGCTGCCGACGCCGGTGTTTCCCGAGATGATCTTCGAGGTATAGGCGTCGAGGGCCGTCAGATTGAACGACACCTGCTGTTTGGGACCGATCCGGCGTATTTCGAAGTCGAGGTCGAGGATGATATCGGCCTTGGCCGTTCGGCGGATCCGCTCGACGGGACTTTCGGCGACGGCAGCGCCGGTCTGGCTGCCGGTCAGGACGGAGAGTTCCGCCTCCTCGCTCTGCAAGCGTTTGAGTTCGTGTTCGAGCGACTGGATCGGAAACTCCTGCCGGGCCATGAAATCGCCCATCGCCGACACCAAGGTCCGGATATCGGCATTGCCCTGCATGGCGGCACGGTAGTCGGGGATGCGTTTGATCTGTCCCTGGTCGTTGAAATCCTGGACGAATCCGTTACGGATACACCACGCCTCGCTCGGAACGACCATGATGACCGGTTTTTTCGCCTGAGCGAAGACTCCGCAGGCGACTCCTGCCGCCAGCAACGTCAATATAATCTTCTTTACCATGAGTATAACTGTTGTTGTCCTGTTTCGTACCGAACCGACGGCGGCCGTGCACAAAAGGACCGCTCCCTGCAGTCCGTCCTGCGCACGGCCGGCACGTTTTTCAGAAGCCCGTGCTGAGTTTCCGGATAATGCCGTCGGCTTCGAGCTTGTCGCGCAGGTTGTCGTACATCACCTGGGCGTAGATGGCTACCTTATAGCCGCCTTTGACCTGGCGGCGGTCCTGCCCCGAAGGCACTCCGTCCGTGGTCATATTGATATATTTAAGGTATTCTCCGGCCGTCTCGAAAAAGTTCGTGAAATAGGCTTCGTTAGCCGTCAGGGTTCCGGGATCGGGACAGAGTGGCGGGGTCGCATTGGCGGTCTCCACACCGGGAAGCCCGCGGAAAAGACATGCGTGCACCGCATTTTTCTTGGCCTGGACGATCGCCAGGTCGACCTTCTTGCCGAAGCCCCATACCTTAATGAATTTGGTGCCGTCGGTGCCGACCTTCACGGTGGTCACTTCGTAATTGTTCCAGCTGTCGAACAACGCTTTACGGTCTTTGCTTTTCTGGGCGAATGATGTTGCCGGCGCCATTGCCAGCAACATCATCACCACCGCAAACAAGAGTTTTTTCATCTTATTTCCGATTATTACCTATTATGAATCGTGACTTAGAAAGTCCATTTTACACCGGCCATAATGCCGAACGAGTTCTTGTGGCCGAGGTCGCCTACTCTGAGCAAATCGTTGAATGCTTCGTAGTAGGAACCCTCCTTGACGAACATCATCGCGTAGTCGGCCTGTACGAAGATCTGCAGCGGATATTTGACGTTGAAATTGATGCGCAGACCGGCATTGCCGAACCAGGCGACTTTGTCCATGAAGCTGTCCTCGGTTTCTTCACCGCTGTCTTCATCCAAGAAATCGTTGTGGTTCAGCATATAGTCGCCGCCGCCCATGACGAACGGAACCAGCTCGATGTGGCGAATGGCGCGGATGCCGAACCCGTAACCGATACCGACGTTGATATAAGAGATGCCGCCGTCGGTCAGGCCGGTCAGCTCACCGCTGTCCAGGTATCGGCCGACCTCGTCATTGATTTTTGTACCCGAGAACATGTCATAGCCGATATTGAGCAGCGCATAATGCGCGAAGCCTTTGGTGCTGATATGCGCCAGGTAGTCGATCGTGAGGTTGTAGGGGGCCAGTCCGTTGTATTTATAACCCAGCGAAACACCCATGCCGAGGTCGTTTTTCTGCTTGATAAGCATTCCTTCGTCGACCTTGCCGCCCGAAATCTGATAAAATTCCGAGACCTTCGTATTGCCGGAGGCCATGCCGCGGTTGTCGGCGATCTTCGTGGCGCGCAGGTACCCCTTCGGAATCGATTTGAGATTGCCGTCGGCATCCTCCCGGAACTTGTAGGCCTGGAAGCGCATGGCGTTCTTCACACCCTCCTTTTTGCCCACCTTGGCGGTCAGCGGACGGCGGCCCACGATCGAGGTCGTTACGTTCCAGGCGGGAATCTGTTTCTCCAGACGGGTCAGCGTTTCGCCGTAGCCGTCGATGATCGCAGCCTGCAGTCCGCCGTTTTTCTCCAGCGCGCTGGTGGTGTACGACACCGTCGTCTTGTATTTCATGTCGATGTCGATCCGGTCGTAGGCAGCTTTCTTTTCGGCGATAGCCTCCGGCGTGTCGTCTTCATAAATCCAGGCGGCGTAGATGCCGGCTTCGGTCTCTTTCGTATAGTCGATCTGGTAGACGTGGGCGTTGGTGCTCACCGACCAGGTCACCTCGCCCTTGTCGTTTTTCGTCGAGGCGATGCCCGAATAGTCAAGCACCATCACATAGCTGCCACTGACCAGTGCCGAACCGTTGTCGCCCAGCGCTTCGGGACCTACCTTGGCGGCTTTTGCGTTCATAACATCCTGATCGTCGGCGTTATAGTTGCCGCGGTGAATCATACGCTCGGCGCTCATCGTACCGTCGGGCTTGCGTTCGAACCAGTAGGAGACGATCTGTTTTCCCAGGTCGCAGCGGCCCACGGCCTTGCTGATGTCGAGACCGCCGATGGCGTTGGCGCGCGCCGCCCTCAGCTCGATGCGTTCGGTGGGAATGTAGTTCATGTCGAACTTATCGCCCAGGTCGATTGCACGAACTGCGCCGAATACCTGGGCATCGAAATTGTCACCGCGGTCTACGACGATAATCGACAGACTGTTACGTTGGTAATCATCCTCGACGACCTCTTTCACTTTCCCCTGCGCCGCAGCCATGATGCACGAGCATAACGCAAGCATTGTAAAAATAATTTTCATACAGAATTAAGTTTGAATGAGTAATTTGCCCTATAATCTCTCAACAAGAGAAATACATAACTCTCAACAAGAGATATATATAGAGGTCGCAGGAGCATCTGGCCATGCTCCCGCGGCGGAATGTTTCACATGTGTTCGAACATCGCAACGCAATGCAAATCGCAAAGACGAAGTAATATGCTGTACTGCAGCATGTTTATTCGCGCACGCATGTTCGGACACGGGCGATTTTTCTTAAACCATCTGTAAATCAGCAGGATATAAACCGCTATCGCTGCTATCGCGGACGAAAGGGGTTACCGATCGGTTAAAATCATATAAAAAAATGGCCGATAATGGACGATTTTAGAAAAAATTCGTATATTTGTCCAATAATCATTTCTCTTGTTGAGAGATATGAATTTACGGCGAAATCAAATCAGATCGCCGATAATCAGATCATTGGCACAATCCACCGCTTCATGCTCCAACGAGGAGAGATAGATGCGCGTCGTACGTTCGGATTCGTGCCCCATCCCCTGACAAATAACCGCCATCGGAATGTTTTTCCGGCGGGCCGTACTGGCCCAGGTGTGACGGGCCACGTAGGTGGTCAGACGGCTGATGTGCAGCATCTCGGAAATACGCCGCAGGGCGTAGTTCATCTGTTGCAGTGCCTTGTGATACTGCGCGAACTCCGACTGAGGGCTTTGCGGCCTGAGAATAGGCAGCAGGTAAGGCGATCCGGCCGTTTTCGGGGCATAGCGGGCTACGATCTCTTCCATGCAGGGAACCCACCGGATGCGCATCCGCTGCCAGGTTTTGCGCCGGCGGTAGTTCAGAACGCCGTCCGCAAGGTCTTGTTTGCGCAGGAAAGCGAGGTCCACGAAAGATATGCCGCGCAGATAGAAACTCAGCAGGAAGAGGTCGCGTGCGAAGGCATACCGAGGTTTTGCCGAAAGGTCGTACTCGCGAAGCCTGCGGATCACGTCGATCCCTACGGCCCGTTTGACGGTCTTTTCCACCCCCGTATAGACGTTTCGGAAGGGGTGTCGCTGCTCGGCCAGCCCCCGTTCCACGGCCTTGTTGTAGACCGAGCGGAGTATGCGCATGTAGAATGATACGGTGTTGAGGGTCACGCCCCGCCGTTTGAGCCATGTTTCGTAGTCTGCGATCAGCAGCGCGTCGATCTCCCGGAGCCCGATGTCACGCCCGCCGCGGAATGCCGTGAAGCTGTGCAGGGCGCTTCGGTAGGTTTGGGCCGTGCGCAGGGCTCCGGCACTCTGCAGGCCGTCGATCAGTCCGAGCATGAACGTGAAGAAGAGGTTCAGGCTTTCCCGGTGCCGGAACGCTTCGGCGATATCATCGGCCGAGAAAGAGCGGCCGTTGCATTCCAGGTGTCCGATCAGGATTGCCAGGTCGCTCATCTCCCGGCGAAGGGTCTGCTGCATTCCGACGAGGCGTTCACGCCGTTCGCGGGGGCTGTCGGGAGGTACGACGACCTGCATCAGCTGCGGGTCCCACTCGGCCGAGGCGAGTTTCATTCCGCGGGAGAAAATGCGCGTGCGGCGCCGGTGGATGATTTGGTAGTAGAGGGTTCCGGAGTCCGGGTCCGAAACGGAGGCTTTGAATTTGATTTTTACCGATGTCATGATTCGATGTTTTGAACGAAGTAAATAAACGAAAAAGCCCGTAAAATAGCGCAATTTGTCACAAACGGCTTACGAATAGATGTTGCAAAAAATCCGCCGGATGCATTGACGGATTCGCGCACCCGGCGTCGTGCACGGTACAGAAAAAATTCGAGCGAATTGCGGATAAGTTTGGATAATTCAAGGATTTTCACCATCTTGCACTATAAAACGTGTGAAGGCCCATATTGTTCGTAAGACGCATTGACTAACTCCATGAGCGAGAAAATTCCGATATACGCCTATCCATTCTTACTATTCGCATTGTTGTTCGCAGGCCGTGCTGCGGCACAGGATAACCGGAATATCACCGGCCGGCTGGTCGATGCGGTCAGCGGCGAGGCGCTGGGCTACGCAACGGTCGTCGCCGTGAACGGCGATGGCGTTCAGACGGCATCGGCGATCACCTATCCCGACGGGCGGTTCTCGATCAACCTGTCGAAAAAGGGCAGCTACAAACTGTGGTTCACGTTCGTGGGGTATCAAAGCCGTTCGAAGGATATAACCTACGAAAACAAGAGCATAGACATAGGCAAAATCGCCCTGCAAGCCGGCGTGGAGGTGAAAAGCGTCGAGATCAAAGCCAAGCAGCTCGTCAAGCGCGAATCGGACCGCCTGGTTTACGACGTGGCCTCGGACCCCGACGCCAAGCGGATGAGGATGATGGAGATCATGGGCAAAGTGCCCGAACTGGAGATGAATCCCGCCAACGGAAAACTGCAATACCAGGATAAACAGGTTGCAAAAATCCTCATCGACGACCGGGAGCACGGCATGATCAACCAGAACCGTCAGTATCCGATGAATTTCATCCAGGCAAGTTACATGTCGAAGGTCGAACTCATACTCCCCGGATCGCCGGAATACAACAACGAGGAACCGATCCTGCTGATTAAACTGGCGGCTCCCCTGCCCTATGGATTTTCGGGGCAAATCAACGCCGACGTCACGACACGCGGCGACTACAACGCAGGCATCGACGCGGTGGCGAATACCCCGTGGACCGGCATCGGCGTAAGATACGGATTCGGCTATACCGACGTCCCGAAGCTGAGCAACCGCACGCTGCGCGAAATGCTCGACCCCGAGAGCGAATACCGGACGCAGGACAACACGCAGACCTCGTGGAGCAACTCCATGAGCCACAGTTTGGGCATGAACCTGTTCCGACCGCTGTTCAACGAGGCTGTCAACCTGAATGTCGCGGTCACCACCTCCAAAAGCGAATCGGACACTTACAGCGACGCCCGCTCGCAGACACGGAACGCCGCAGGCGAGGAGATCCGCGCGACGGAAAACGTAACACGCGGGCATTCGCACTCGCCGATGCGGTTCAACGCCGGATTTACCCTCAATCAGCAGTGGGGAAAACCGGGCGGCAGGATCAAGCCGAACAGATACGATCTGAAATACACCTACAAGGATTCGCGCACAGACAACGAACAGACGATGCGCTATACGGCGACGAACAGCGCCGGTGAAAACCGCAACGTCGTCGCAACCAACGGGTCGCGCGAGCACAACGTAGACTTCCGGCTCAGGCTGGCGGACCAGAATCCCGGCAGGAAATGGGTCATATACGCCAATGCGGGGTATATTCACCGTCGGTATGACAATGCCACCGAATACCTGCTGTACGACCCCTCGACCGACGAATTCCTACCGGAAGAAGAGCGTTTCGACGGGCTGAACTACCGCCAGCAGGTCACGTTCGCCAAGGCGCAGTTCTTCGGTTCGCTGTTCAAGAAGAAAATGAGTTACAGCCTGAGGCTTCACGGCGAGGACCTCAGCAACAAGGGGACTTTTCTGAGTACGGGAGGAAGCAAACTCGACTACCATGAATTCAACATCATGCCGGCCGCCAGTTTTTCCCTCCGGCTCAACCATTACAGTCTCGGAGGTTCGTACCAGGCAAGCGTCCGGCGCCCCAATGTTTCGCAGCTCAACCCCTATGTGGACATAACGGACCCCGAAAACCTCCGCACGGGAAATCCGCACCTGAAAGGCGAATACACCCATAGTTTCTGCGCCAGCGTAACACGCAATTTTACTGCAAAATGGATCGAGCACATCATCCTGTCCTACGGTTACGCATTCTCCGACAACGCGATCGAGCGCATAACCCATGTCGACGACGACAATATTTCGACGACGACCTGGGAGAACATCGGACGCTATAACCGGCAGGGTGTCGATGTCGATATCCGGCTCACCCCCCTCCGGATCATGCGTCTGAGCCTGGGCGGCAGCTTCACGAATTCCACCTACGAGTTCTCCCGGGGCAAGACCAACACCGTAAACAATTTCTCGGCGAATGCGAGCACGACACTGACGCTGTGGGGATTCAGCGTCTACGCAGGATGTCGGCTCAAACCCTACTCGATGTCGGCCCAAAGCCGCGACATCACGATGTATCCGGACATGGAAATGCAACTGGCCCGGTACTTCAAAAAACCGCATCTGGGCGTCAGCGTCTTCATCACCGACCTGCTGCACAGCAGCAGGCAGGTGAAAGAGGTGATCGGTGCGGAAACCTTCACGCAGTACGGCTACCGGCAGGTTCTGGGCCGCAAGTTCTCCTTCTCCGTCTACTGGCAGTTCGGCAAATTCAAACAGCCGCAGGCGATCAAGAGCGAGGCATACGACACGAAGCGCGCGGGACTGTTCGAGTGACAATCCGCCGGTTCGGAAGGATGAGCCGGAAAAGACCGGGAATTGCGGACCAACAAAAAAGAGACTATCGTGCGATAGTCTCTTTTCAGTTTTGTCGGGGAGACTGGATTCGAACCAGCGACCTCCAACTCCCGAAGCTGGCGCGCTAACCGGACTGCGCTACACCCCGAACAAGTGCCCTTATCATTTAAGAGCGCACAAAGATAAGCCGAAAATCCGAAAAGTCAAAATTTATTCGTAAAAATTTTGTCCTTTCACCGAAGCGGAGCGCCATTTACAGCCGTTTGTAGTGGCAATAAAGCAGTTCCCCGTCGCCGCCGCGCAGATGCATGCCCAGACAGTAGCGGAACATCCGGCAGTCGGCGCAAGGGCCTTTGCGGGCCCATTCGCGGTTGCGGAACGGCCCGAAGCGGTTCTGCCACACATCCCAGAACTTATCCCGGTAGATATTGCCCTGATGGTAGTCGGCACGGATCGAGGTACATCCCGAAATCGCCCCGTCGACACGGATCGAAGCCACCGAAACTCCCGCGGCACACTGGTAGAACTGGTCGCGGACCTCGGCCTCGTAGCCGCCCAGAAACCCTTCGCAGGCATAACTGACGTCGATACGACCCTCGCGGCGGGTGCGTTTGATGAATTCCAGCATTTCGCGGAACTGCTCGTCGGTCATCCGCAGCGTCGGGTCGTCCTTGGCCCGGCCCATCGGGAAAATCGAAAAGAGCCGCCAGTGGCGCACCCCCTCGGCGATCAGCATGTCGCGGAAAGCCTCCAGCTGCGGAACCATCGCCCCCGTGACGCAGGTCACCACGTCGTACGACAGCGACGGTTCGCGCACGACCATCCGCACGGCGTCGAGCGCCCGGTCGTAACTGCGGGCATTGCCACGGATGTAGTTGTGTTCGCGTTCGAAGCCGTCGAGGCTCACCGAAACCGACCGCAGGCCGGCATCGAGCAGCCGCCGGAACCGTTCCGGGGTCAGGGCCATGCCGTTGGTCACCATGCCCCACGGATACCCGCGGCGCGTGACCTCGGCGCCGGCCTCCTCCAGGTCCGCACGCACCAGCACCTCGCCGCCCGAAAAGATCACGAGCACGTCGGCCGGATCGACATGGGGCGTCACCTCCTCGTCGAGGACCTGCAGGAAATCGGCCAGCGGCATGTCGGCGACGCCGGGGTCCACGCGGCAGTCGCTGCCGCAGTGGCGGCAGGAGAGGTTGCAGCGCAGCGTACACTCCCAGAAAAGCGTATCGAGACGGTGTTCGCGCACCGTCGAAGCATAGAGATCGGAGAAAATATCGAGGGCCAGCCGTTTGCGAAGCCCCAGCCTGCGTCCCGACATGGCCTATTTCCCGGAGGGCGTCGGAGCCTCCTCGCGGGGCTGTTCGGTGACCGGGGTCAGCGAATCGGGATGCTGGCGCTCCATGCGCTTGATGCGGATGCTGTCGGGAACCCGCACGCCGTACATGACCACGACGCGGGGATTGGACGGACCGTCCACGGGCTTCACGTCGGAAACCTGTTTCCTATCGTCCTCTTTGGGTGCGTTTTTCACCGACGAGCAGGCTGCGGAGAATCCCAGGAGGGCCGCCAGCGCATATTTCAGTTTTCTGTTCATAACACCGAACTGTTAGACATTCACTATACAAAGATACGAATAAGCGATCGCAAAAGCAAGTTCGCTTGCATTTTGCCGATCAAGCTCGCCTGCATTTTTTCCGGGGCGGAGTATCTATGGCGAAGCCAAAGATAGGATTTTTCCGGACGACATCGAAAAAAACATGCCAAAAAGTTTTGAAAACCAATGTTTTTTATCTTACTTTGCTGACGTATTAACACTTAATTTCCTATTTTATGACAGGTAAGGTAAAATGGTTCGATGGCAAAAAAGGCTACGGATTCATTACGGCGGAGAACGGCAAAGAGATTTTCGTACATTTCTCGGGAATCGTGAAAGATGGTTTCAAGTCACTCAACGAAGGTCAGGCTGTCGAGTTCGAAATTGGCACGGGTGCCAAGGGCGAACAGGCCATTAACGTAAATGTAGTTGAGTAAACTATAATTACCGGCATCAAAAGGGGGCTTCCTGCAAGAAGGAGGCCCCCTTTTTCGCGGACAGACAGCAGGGTTCTTGCCTGTTTGAAAAATAAATCGTACTTTTGGACGGCCAAAAAACCGAAAACAGGTTCAAAACACAATAAACCCAACACATCATGAAAGAAGCAATCGCAATTCTGACCGGCGGCGGACCGGCCCCCGGTATGAACACCGTGGTAGGCAGCGTCGCAAAGACGTTCCTCCGCCAAGGTTACCGCGTGATCGGCCTGCACGAAGGCTACACGGGCCTGTTCAATCCCTCGCCCCGCACCGTGGACATCGACTATCCGATGGCCGACGGAATCTTCAACCAGGGCGGTTCGTTCCTGCAGATGAGCCGGTTCAAACCCAAGGATTCGGATTTCGAGAACAACTTCAACCTCAAGTTTTTCACCGACAACAACATCAAACTGCTCGTCACCGTCGGCGGCGACGACACCGCCTAGACGGCTAACCGCATCGCCAAATTCCTCGAGGCCAAGAAATACCCCCGCACCAACATCCACGTCCCCAAGACCATCGACAACGACCTCCCGCTCCCGAAGGGAACGCCGACGTTCGGTTACGAGTCGGCCAAGGACAAGGGCGCCGTCATCGCCCGCGCCGTCTACGTAGACGCCCGCACGAGCGGCAACTGGTTCGTGCTGGCCGCCATGGGACGCTCGGCAGGACACCTGGCGTTCGGTATCGGCGAGGCATGCCACTACCCGATGATCGTCATTCCCGAGATGTTCGACAAGACAGAGATCACCGTCGAGAAGATCGTCAACCTGGTGATTTCGTCGATCATCAAGCGCAAGATCATGGGCATGGACTACGGGGCCGCCGTGATCTCCGAGGGCGTGTTCCACGCGCTGTCGGACGAGGAGATCCGCAAGAGCGGCATCCACTTCACCTACGACGAGCACGGACACCCCGAGCTGGGCAAGGTGTCGAAGGCGCACATCTTCAACGAGATGATCGAGATGAAGCTCAAGGAGCTGGGCATCAAGGTCAAGAGCCGTCCGGTGGAGCTGGGCTACGAGATCCGCTGCCAGACCCCGATCGCCTACGACCTGACCTACTGCTCGGAACTGGGTATCGGCGTGCACAAGCTCTTCGCCGAAGGCAAGACGGGCTGCATGGTGTACGTGGATTCGGAGGGCAACGTCTCGCCCCTCTACCTCAAGGACCTGCAGGACCCCACGACGGGCAAGATTCCGCCCCGTCTGGTGGACATCAAGTCGGACAAGTTCTCGTCGGTGGTGGAGAACATCATCAACGCCGTCACCCCGGCCGATTACGAAGCCGCCAAAGCCTATGTCAAGAACCCCGAGGAGTACGACTTCCACAAGATTCTGAACTGGAAATAATCCGGCTACGATCCGCAAAAATCCCGGAAAGCCTTTGTCGTGCTTTCCGGAATTTTTCCTATATTCGCCCAAACATCCGAACCCATCATGAAAGAAACCCAGGAACCGGTGTTCGAGCCGATGCCCGAAACACCTGCGGAGCCGGAATCCACGGTCTCCGAACCCGCCGGACAGCCGGCGGCATCACTCGCCGAAGCGAAAAAGAACATCCTCGTCGGACTGCTGTGGTGCGTCGGCGGACTGGCTTTCAGCTTCATCTCCTATTACCTCACCGAGGCCGGAGGCCGTTACGTCATCGCAACGGGAGCGATCCTCTGGGGCGCCTGGCAGGCGATCTCGGGATTATACATCTGGCTGAAAATCAAATACAGCGCGGGTGAATACGCCGCATTCCGGCGCATGCTCGCGGCGGCCGTCTGCACCGCCCTGCTCATCGGATACCTCACGGTGCTCTCCACGCAGCTGGTGAACGGCGGCGACGGAGCGTCGCTGCTCGACACCGAACAGACCTACGACTGTCCGGACCTCGGACTGCGCATCCGGATTCCCGCCGGATACACCGCCGTCGAAGAGACGACCGAGCCCGAAACCGATTCGACCTACGCCCGTTACACGATGTATGTCCTCGACGGCGAGTGGGAGTTCAACGCCGACGCCCTGCAAGACGTGCTCGACGCGGAGGTGGAAAACGTCGCCGAGATCTCGGACTACTGCCAGAGCCGCGACTCGGCCTACTACGACGGCGGGATCATCAAGGCTTCGCGCCCCTTCACGGCGAACGGCATCGACATGCTGCGCAGCGAAGGCCGCCGGACGGAATACCCGGGATTCGTATTCACGAACTACGATCTGAAACAGGGAAGGTCGCTCATCACCGTCGGGATCAGCTACCCGGCGAACGAATACGGCAAGACGGGGACGCTCGGGCGTATCGAGGAGCTGCTCCGGGGAATCGAACTGACAGAAACGGCAGAATAGGCTGATTCGCAAGACCGACAAAGGCAGGCCTCCGGGTCCGCCTTTTTTTATCAGAACAGCGTCGGGGCGGGAACCGGCAACACGGGAGCCGCCGGATGGAGGTCCAGGACTTCCAGCCCGCGGCTGAGGGCGCGGCGGACGGTGTAGCGCGTACCGCCGGGAGAGCCGTCGTACCACGCCACCAGGACCCGGGCGTGATCGACCAGAAAATCGTTGCGGACGGCATAACACCCCCGGTGGTAGACCGGCGAAAGCACCTCGACGGCATCGGCGGCGGCCAGCACCCGTCCGAAGCGTTCGCGGTCAGTCTGCGGGAAGCGGGCCTCCTGCCCCCGGAAAGGAACCGCGGCGACCAGCCGGACATCGGGCCTCCGCTCACGCAGTTCCAGCACCGCCTCGGCGGCTGCGAGGTCGAAACCCACGGCCATACCGCTCAGAAACGTCCGGAAACCGCGTGCATACAACTCCTCCACCGTGCGGTGCAGGGCATCCGCGGCAGCGTCCGGAGACTGCTGGAGCCGCTGATCGACGACATCCTGACCATCATTGCCCAGATCGAGGTGAACATCGACTATCCGGAATATGAAGACGTTGAAGAGTTGACAAGTGAAACGCTGCTGCCGGAAATCACCCGCTGGATCGACAGGATCGGCCGGATCCTGGAACGGGCGGCGTTCGGGCAGCAGGTGAAAAAAGGAATCGACACGGTGATTCTCGGCCGCCCCAATGCCGGCAAGAGCAGCCTGCTCAATGCCCTGCTGGAGGAAGACAAGGCAATCGTCACCGACATTCCCGGTACCACCCGGGATGTGGTGGAAGGCCGGGTGATCCTGGATGGCATCCAGCTCAACCTGCTGGATACGGCGGGGATCCGGGAAACGGAAGACACCGTGGAAAAGCTCGGCGTCGAGCGTTCGCGGAAAGCGGCCAGGGAAGCGGATCTGGTGATCCTGGTCCGGGATCCGCTGACCTCTGAGCCAGACCTG
>CATKXN010000055.1 GCA_949840605.1 uncultured Alistipes sp. | reverse complement strand
GCCGATCACAGATTCGATGGCCGCCAAAGAGTTCTCGGGCCAGTTGCGCCAGTCGCCCCGGTGGCAGGCCACAAGAACCTGTTTCGAAGTCGGATCGTGAAGCTCCGATACTACGGTTTCGGCACGGTTGGCGGGAGCGGAAGCGGAGGGTGAACAGGAGGATTGCAAAAACAGCAGTCCTGAAAGAAAGATGAATAGGTTTTTCATGGATTGTTTGGGTTGGTGTCAATGAAACGCAAATATATAAAGAAAATCGTGTATTCGCGTGGACATACACGATTTTCTGCCGGAATCAGTCCCGCGTTACCAGTTCATTACGCGGACTTTGTACATATCCAGGTCGGGAACCTTGATCGTCCGCGATTCCGCCGAGGCGTTCTTGTCCGTGGCGTAGCGGATGGTCTGTGTCGACCACGTCTGGGTGCCCTCGGGTTTGGTGGAGTCCGTGTACCACAGTTCGCCCGTCTCGTCGTTGTAGTTGACTGACTTGATCGCCGTCGATGCGGCGAAGAGCGTCATTTCGGTGAACCGGTTGGCGCCGATGTCGTAGAGATAGGCGCGGCGCCCGCCGATGCAGAGCGTGTTCGAATTGACGTAGCTCATGTCGTGCAGACCGCCCTGGGGCGTCTGTACGGTCTTTTCCAGTTCGAGCGACGGGGTCGCCGTGTCCCAGTTTTTGAGTTTGTAGATCTGGAGGCTCTGGCCGCCGATCGCATAGAGACGCTGGGTCGTTTCGTTCCATACCACGCCGTGCGCCGAGCCGAGCGCCGACTGGAAGAGAATCCGGTTGGGCTGCGAGATGTCGTAGAGCTGCACCGAGTTGTTGCCCGAACCGCTGCCTTCCGAGCAGGCCACGACGATGCGGTTGCCGGGAAGCAGTTCCGCCGAGTGGGCGTTGGGCGTCGCGGTGGTGTGGAAAAGCACCTCTTTCGTGGCGATGTCGAGCAGTACGCACCAGTTGTACGAACTGGTGATCAGGAGCTTCTTGCCGTTGTCCACCGGTTTGCAGTCGTCGAGATGGCTGCAGCGGTTCTTGTCGAGCCCGAGCACGGAGGCGGCTTCGGTTGCGTCCCAGCTCCACGTGACCGCTTCCTTGTATGTGGTTTCGTCGGCCAGTCCGGCGTCGATCATGTAGACCATGTTGCTGCCGCAGAAGACCAGTTCGGTCACGAAACTCGACCGGGCGTCGTCGGTGTCGTGCCTGCCCCCGGCCTCCAGGGCCACGGGCTCGGTCTTTTCGACCGAGAACGAATTGCCGTCGGTGTCGGTGAGGGTCACCGTGTAGCCCTGCGACAGGGTGACGGGAGCGATCATGACGGGGATCAGCTGCGTCTCTTTCGAACAGTCGAGGGGTGCGGGCAGCGTCACGGCGATCGTCTGCGCCGATGCCGTGGCCGACCAGTCGTCGACGGCGACCGTGAGGTCTCCGGCGATTCCTTCGCCGCCGTTGGCTTTGACGACCGCCTTGCTGACCGAATAGTTGCCTTTTTTCACGCTGACGTACATCGTGCAGAAGAGGTTCGTCAGATCCATGCTGCAACCCTCGTAGGCGTTGACCCGCGCCGTGGCCTTGCCGGCGAGAAGCGGGGCGACAGCGCCCGTCTGCGCCGTGGGAACGACGGTTTTCAGCGTGCCGTTCTCACAGCGGAGGTCGGCGTCCGAGGGCCAGAAGGCGACGACCGTCGAAGCCGCGTGCTGCGGGACGTCGAGCGTGAAGAGGAAGAGCGATTTCTGCGATCCCGACTGGATCGGCGCCGCATAGACGGCCTCCGGGGCGCTCTGGTCCGTGACGAACAGTCCGGCCTTGTCGCTCCTGTTCCAGGTGGGCAGCGTCATCGCTCCCTTGTCGTTGTAGTATTTCGACAGCGTCAGGGTGGTTTTCGAAGCGAGCTCCCGGGGCGAATCGTCGTCGTCGTTCGAACAGCCCATGGCGAGGAATCCCGTTCCGGCGCAGAGCAGCAGGACTCGGAGCAGATGGAATTTTAGGATATTCATGGATTTGTACATTTTTGGGTGGGTTATTATTTCGTTTTGCCGCGGATGACCTCCTCGTAGGCTTTCACGACGTTTGCGGGCGTGGCGTTCTCTCCCGCGCGGACCTCGTGCATGAAGACCCCCTTGTAACCCGACGCATGCAGGCGGCGGAGGAAATCGGGCCAGTCGATGACGCCCTCGCCCGGCAGCCAGTGGCGTTCGTCCCGGCGGTCGTAGTCCGAGGCGTGGATCGTGCCGATGCGGCCGCCTACGGTCTCGAAGAAATGGGCGTGCTCCTCTTGGAGCAGGTGGTTCGAGTCGAAGCACACCATGACTTCGGGGAAGTCGCCGATCAGCCGCATGATCTCGCCCGAGTCGCGCCCCAGGCAGGTGCGGGGCAGGTTCTCGATGCAGAGCACCGCACCGATCCCTTTGGCGGCCAGGGCCAGGCGGCCGATGGAGTTGGCGGAGTTCTGCAGGCGGGTTTCGCGTTCTTCGTCGGCGATCGGCTCCGAACTGGGATGCAGCACCAGCCGCTGCGGGTGGAAGATCTCCGCCAGGCGGATCATCCGCTCCATCAGCACGACGTTCTCTTCGCGGCGCTGCGGATCGAGCACCGAGATGTCGAGCGTGCGGCTGAAAGGCAGGTGGCACGACCAGACCTCGAGCCCGGCCTCGTCGAGCATCGCCTTGACGCGGTAAGCGCGGGTGTAGCACTCGTTCTCGGGGGCGTTGCGCCAGAAGTAGTTGAAAACGACCTCCACGTGGTCGATGCCCGCGGCCTTGATCTGCGCGAGTTTTCCGGGTTCGGGCACCTTCACCATGCCGAGCGATACGCCCACGGGGTATTCGGCCCGGACGGCCCCGGCGGCCAGCAGAAAGGCTATCGTTATGAAACGCAGTTTTTTCATCGCTCAGCCTATTTTACGCAGCACGATCCGCAGATGTCGCCGCCGTGGGTGCTCCAGCTCGAAGCGCGCTCGCCGCCGACGTATTTGCCGGCGAACATGCCGTTCTGGTCCTTATTGCCGATGAACGCCGAGTACAACACGCCGTCGAGGTAGTTGTTGCCGCCCATCTGGCGCTGTGCGGCGGAGACTCCCGAGTAGCTCCACGAATCGAGGACCCTGCCGTCGGCATCGAAGATGTAGGACGTGTTCGTGGTCTGTCCCGCCGTGATGTAGAACCGGTTTTCGGAGTCTACGCACGGGTGGGAGTAGTTGTAGGTGTTGGCGACGGCCTTTCCGGTGTGGACGTGCTCCCAGTTGACGGCCGAAAGGTCGCCCTTCACGTTGTAGACCGAACCGTTCTTCGATCCCGCGAAAACCGAGCCGTTGGGAGCCACGACGGGTTCGTAGATCGTGTTGGGATTGGTCGTGCCGGCCAGCAGCGGGGTTTTCGCCGTGTGCGTCGTCAGGTCGACCGCGCCGATGTAACCGCTTGCGGCTCCGAAATAGGCCAGCTTCTTGTCGTTGCTGACGGCGAATCCGGTGATGTCGGACATCTTGCAGCCCAGCGCCACCTTGGCGATCTGCTCGCCGGTCTCGATGTTGACGAAGTAGGCGCTGCTTTCGGCTCCGATCAGCAGTTCGCTGCCGTTGACCAGCAGGCCGCCTCCGGCGGCGCCCGCGGCGAAGCTCCAGATCTTCTGTCCCGATGCGGCGTCGATGGCGAACGTGTTGCCGCTCTTGTCGCAGATATAGACCGTCGTTCCTGCGGCGTTGACGGCCGGGGCGGCGCTCTGCATCGAACCCGCCTCGGCGAAGGTCCACTTCAGCTCTCCGTCGGGGGTTACGGCGTAGAAATGACCCGAGGTTTGCGTGCCGTAGTAGATGTCGCCCGTCACGGGATTGACGGTGAGCATGTTGTAGCTGCCGGTGTTCGTCTGCGGTACGTAGCGCCACTTCTCGCTGCCCGTAGTGACGTCGAAGGCGTAGAGGGCGGAGACTTTGCTGAACGTGATGATGTAGACGGTCTTTCCGTCGGGCGAGAATACCGGGCAGGTGCCTTTGAATCCGTTGTAGTTCGCGCCGTCCTGCGCCCAGTCGGTGCTGAAGATGACGTATTCGCGGATTTCGACCTCCAGGGTCCACGAACGGGCGTTGCCGTCGATCGTGGCGTTCAGCTTCACGGTCTGCGTGCCGACCGTGCCCAGGCCGTACTTCACGACGGTTCCCTCCTTCACGACGTCGCCCGGGAAGGTCCACTTCACGTCGGTGGCCGTCGGATAGTCTTCGGTATTGAACGAGAAGGTGATCGGCTGGTTCTTGGCCGCCTGGTCGCGGTCGAGGATGTAGGGAATGGCCAGGGTCGGCATCGCCTTGGCGGTGGCCGGCTCCGAGGCGCCCTTTTCGTAGTTGGCCGCCAGCGAGAAGTAATAGTTCTTGTCGTTGGTCAGCCCGTCGAGCGTCACGCTCGTCGCCTCCTTGTCGAGCGTCTGCTGCTCGACGTTGTCGGGGGTGTCCTCGTTGTAGTAGGAGAGCGTGTAAGAGAGCACCGTCGTCGCGGGTTTGGTCCATGCGAGGCTCACGTACGAGTCGCCCGCATCGACCGTGAGGTCGGTGACCGGGAAACGCGTCGTGGCGGGCTTGCCGACGACGGCGACGTAGTTCGACACGAGTTTTCCGTAGACCGCCTGCACATAGAAGGTGTACTGCGTGCCGTTGGCGAGCTGGCCCACCGTGCAGTTCATCGCGCCGTCCGTGCGCAGGGTGACCGTCTGCGAATCGGCGTCGGTGTAGTAGACGATGAAGTCCGTCGGATTCCAGCCTTCGGGCAGGCTCCAGGCGAGCAGCACCTCCTCGTCGCCCGGCGTGGCGGTGAGGTCGGTGACCTGGTGGCGGGCTGCTCCGGCTTCGGGAATATCCTCACTCCAGCAGGCGGTGAGGCCCGCGGCGATGAACGATATCAGCAAAAGGTCGATTATCTTTTTCATGCTTGTTCTGACTTAAAGTGTTGATTAATTGAAACCGGGATTCTGCCACAGAATCGACGGGTTGTTCACGATCTCGATCTGGCTCTGCGGGATCGGGAAGATCAGGTTGTGCGCGTCGAGCGAGTAGCCCAGTCCGCGGAAATAGTCGACGGCCAGTCCCAGCCGCACGAGGTCGAACCAGCGGTGGCCTTCGAGGGCGAACTCGCGGCCCCGTTCGGCGGCCAGCTCGCGGCGGAATTCCGCCAGGTTTTTGACCTCGTCGGTCGTCAGTTCGTCGAGACCGGCCCGTGTGCGGGTCTTGTTGAGCCACACCAGCGCGTCGCCCAGACTGCCGCCCGATTCGGCCAGCGCCTCGGCGTACATCAGCACCACGTCGGCGTAGCGCAGATGCGGGAAGTCGTTGCCCACCTGCGTCGTGTAGGTTGCGTCGTAGACGTCGTACCATTTGTTCATGGCGAAGAGATTGCTCGAAATCTTGGTGTAGGTGCTGATCAGCGGCAGTCGGTTGTCCTTCTCGCCGTCGTAAATCGCCTTGAATTCGGGCGTCGGGTTCCGGATGTCGGCCAGCACGTCCGTGTTGGTGCTGTACCAGTATCCGTGGCCGTTGTCGTTGGTCTTGTTGTAGTAGAGTGCGAAGATGATCTCCCGGTTCATCTTGTTACCCACGTCGAAAACCTTTTTCGTCGTCGGTTCCAGTCCGTAGGCGGTGTTCTTCATCGCCTCTTCGAGGGCCGTTCTGGCCTCGGCGGGCTTGCCGAACGTGAGGTAGACCTTTGCCAGCAGCGTGTAGGCCGCGATGTTCGCCACGCGGGCCTTTTCCGGTCCCGGGGTCGGCGGCAGCAGCCGGGCCGCCTCGGCGAGGTCTTCGGTCAGCAGGGTGTACATCTCCTCCTCCGTGCAGCGGGGAATGAGCTTGGCGGCCGCCGGGGCCACTACGGTGCGGGTGACGGGCACCACGCCGAAGACCCGGTAGAGGTTGAAATACCACCACGCGCGAAGAAAGAGGCATTCGCCGCGGTATTTGTCGTAATTGGCGATCTTGGCTCCGGCCATGTGGTCGAGCACGTCGTTGCAGCGGTAGATGCCGTTGTACCAGGCGTCCCAGACGTCGTTCAGGATGCCGTTGCTGGGCGTCTCGGCGAAATGGTCGATGTCGTAGCGGTCCTGCGTCGACACGGCCATCGATTCGAGGACGTTCTCGTCGCTGCGGTAGCCGATCTCCGTGAGGTGGAAGCTCATCTGGGTCTTGAGCTTGGCATAGCACGCCACGACTCCCTGGTTGAAGTCGTCGTCGGTCTTGTAGAAGTTGCCTTCGGTGATGTTGTTGCTCGGGTACTGTTCGAAGAAACTTTCGCCGCACGAGCCCAGGCCCAGTGCGAGGAGTCCCAGCGCAAGGATATGTTTCGGTTTCATGGTCATCGTCATTTTTGATTACAGGTTAAAGTTCACACCGACGCTGAACGTGCGCGACAGCGGGTAGGAGCAGTAGTCCTCGCCCGGACGCAGGGCGTCCGTCGAGCGTTTGTTGACCTCGGGGTTGTAACCCGAATAGTCGGTCCACGTGAAGAGGTTCGTGCCCTGCACGTAGATGCGCAGCTTCGAGATGCCGGCCTTGCGGGTCCAGCGGTCGGGGAAGGTGTATCCCAGCGAGAGGTTTTGCAGGCGCAGGTAGGAGCCGTCTTCGAGGTGGAACGTCGAGGTGCAGGCGCCGTTGTTACCGCTCGATTTGCGGGTCGCGCGGTTCAGTTCGCCGTAGGGAAAGCGCTGCAGCGACTCCTTCATCATGTTCGACGAAGCCTCCATGTTGAGCAGGTAGCGGCGTTCGAGGTTCAGGATCTCGTTGCCGTAGACGCCCTGGAAGTTGGCTGCCAGGTCGAAGCCCTTGTACGAGAGGTTGACCGAGAATCCGTAGTAGAAGTCGGGCATGTAGTTGCCCACGATCACGCGGTCGGCGTCCTTTTCGAGAATGCCGTTGCCGTTGGCGTCGACGAAGCGGAAGTCGCCGACCGTCGTGGTGTCGAAATGGGGATAGGAATCCAGCTCCTCCTGGTTGTGGAAGATGCCGTCCTGCACGAGCAGGTAGTAGCAGCCGACGGGCTGGCCTACGCGCGTGAGGTAGTAGCCGCCCGCATAGGAGGACTCCTTGATGATGTCGGCGTTCTCGTCGCCGAGGCTCAGCACCTTGTTGCGGTTGAGCGACCAGTTGGCCGCAACGGCGTAGGAGAAGTCGCCGAAACTGCGCCGCGAGGTGAGCGCCAGTTCGACACCCCGGTTCTGCATCGACCCGATGTTGACGTTCGACGAGGTGAGTCCCGATACCGACGAGACCGGCACGTCGAAGAGCATGTCGGTGGTCTTCGAATAGTAGTAGTCGGCGGTGAATCCGAGGGTGCCGCGCCACAGACTGACGTCCAGACCGACGTTGTACTGCGTGTTCTTCTCCCAGCCCAGGTCGTTGTTGGCGATCTGCGAGGGATAGACCTGCGAGGTGAGGCCGTTGCCGAGATCGACGTTCGTCGTGCCGTAGAGGGCCAGGTATTCCGAGTTGCCGATCTGGGCGTTGCCGGTCTGGCCGACGCTGGCGCGGAGCTTCAGGTCGTCGAGCCATTTCACGTCGCGCAGGAAGCTCTCGTCGCTCATGCGCCAGCCCAGGGAGGCCGCGGGGAAATAGCCCCACCGGGTGTTGGGGGCGAAGCGCGACGAACCGTCGCCGCGGATCGATGCCGAAACCATGTAACGCCCCTTGTAGGAGTACTGCGCACGCACGAGCCACGAGGCGAACGTGTAGGCGTACTTGTTGTTGTAGGTCTCTTTCAGGTCGATGGTCTTGCCCTTGGTGGTGCGGATCTTGTCGTCGCCGGCCGTGCCGGTGGCCACGATCTGCGAGGTCTGGATGCTCTGCTTCTCGGCTTCGTAGACCGCCACGGCGTTGACCGAATGGTCGCCGAAGGTGCGGTTGAAGGAGAGCTGGTTGGAGATCGTCCAGTGGAAATAGGAGTTCATGTTGTTCTGCGCCTTGGGGTCCGACGGGGCGTCGAGGTATTTGAGGCCGCGCAGGGGGATGTACGACGGGCGGTAGTAGTTGCGGATGTAGGAGTAGTAGTCGCCGCCGGCCGTGAATTTGTACTCCAGCCCCTTGATGAACTCATAGGAGACGTAGGCGTTGCCCAGGATGTTGATCTTTTCGCGCACGTCGTCGATCTCCAATGCCAGCGCCACGGGGTTGAGCACCTCGTTGGTCTGGGTGTCCCAGCTGTTGACGCGCAGGAATCCGTTCATGTCCCAGTTGTAGGAGCCGTCGGCGTTGTGGACCGGGAAGACCGGGGGAGCCATCAGCGCCGAAGCGATCACGCCGTCGCTGCCGTACTGCGTGTCGGAGGAGATGTAGTTGGTTTTCGAATAGGAGGGCGAGAAGCTGACGCCGTATTTCAGCCGGTTGCGCTTGCCGTCGATGTTGGCCCGCAGGCTGTAGCGTTCGAAATCCGAGCCGACGATCGTTCCCTCGCGGTAGAGGTAGTTGGCGCCGATGTAGTAGCCCAGCGTCTTGGTGCGGCCCGAGACCGATACGGAGTGTTTGGTCGAGTAGGCCGTGCGGAAGATGGCGTCCTGCCAGTCGGTGTCGGTCATCGTGCCGGTCTTGTCCTGCAGGTAGGCCGTGATGAGCGGGTCGACGCGGTGGTAGGTCTGGGGACGGTCCTCGTAGGGGTCGTCGATCGAACCCGTCGGGACGTTGAACAGGTAGGCGCCGTCGCGGGCCTCCTTGAAGATTTTGGCGAATTCATAGGCGTTGAGCATGTCGATCGTCTTCGAGACGTTCGAGACGCTGAACTGGCCGTCGTAGCTCACGACGGGGCGTTCGCCTGTGCCGCGCTTGGTCGTGATGAGGATGACGCCGCACGAGCCGCGCGAACCGTAGATCGCCGCCGCCGAGGCGTCCTTGAGCACTTCGAGGCTTTCGATGTCGTTGCTCTCGATGTTGGAGAAGGCCCGGGCGTCGCACGGAACGCCGTCGATGACGTAGAGCGGATCGTTGCCCGACGTGGCCGACTGGATGCCGCGGATGCGGATCGAGACATTGCCGTCGGGCTGGCCGCCCAGGGTGAGCACCTGCACGCCCGGCATCTTGGCGGCCATGGCGTCGCGGAAGTCGGCCGTCGGCATGGCGGCGAAATCCTCGGCCTTGATGGACGAGATGGCCGTCGTCACGTCGCGCTTGTTCTGCACGCCGTAGCCCACGACCACCACGTTGTCCATGGCGATCGCCTCGCTTTTCAGCGTGACGTCGGCCTGCGTCTGGCCTTCGGAGAGCGCCACCTCGACCTTGTTGTAGCCGATGAGCGAGAAGACCAGCACGGCGTCGGCCTGCCGGATGTCGACGGCGTATTCGCCGACGGCGTTGGTCGCCGTGCCCGTCGTGGTGCCTTTCAGGATGACGGTGGCGCCGACGACGGGCGCCCCGCTTTCGTCGGTCACGCGGCCTTTGACGGTGCGGCCTGCGTCAGCGGGTTTGCGGGTCTGAAAATCCCCCCCCCCGGTTGGCGGTGAGGACGATTTTCAGTCCCTTGACTTCCATATTCACATTGGGAAGCACCGCGGCGACGATCGAGGCGATGCTGCGGTTGACGGCCGTCACCGATACCCGTTTGTCGGGGTTGATGTCGGCGTCGACGTAGGCGAACGTGTACTGGCTGTTGGCTTCGATGCGCTGCAGCAGCTCCTTGACGGTAACGTTCTTCGCATCGACGGTGACGGTCGGAACCTGGGCCGAAGCCGTGGCGGCCGACACCGCGCAGAGGAGGACCGCCAGCGACAGATGCCGGCAGAGCCTTTTCAAAACGTTGAGTTCATTCATGATAGTTTCGGTTTGTGATTGATTCGGTTTTTCAAATGGAAAGGTATGCCGGAGCCTCTTGCAGGAGGTTTCGGAACGGGCCTTCTATGTTGCAGGGTTTATCTCTGGGTGATCAGGACGCGGTTGCCGTCGATGCGGTAGCGGATCGACATCAGCGAGGAGATTACCTCCATGAGGTCTTCCAGCGGTTCGTGGCAGACGACCAGCGACAGGCGTTTTTCAGGCGAGATGTTCGACGAAAGGGCGATTTCGATGCTGTATCTCCGTTCGAGGTTGATGATGATGTCCTTCAGCGGCGTGTTGTCGAAGATCAGCCTCGGCGAGAACCACTGGCTGTAGTTCCGGGCGTCGACCTTTTCGACACGGGCGTGTTTCGTGGACCGGTCGAGCGAGAACCGCTCGTCGGGACGCAGCGTCACGGGCTTTCCGAGATGCTCTCCCGTGATCTTCACCGAGCCGGTTTTGAGCACCACCTCCTCGCTCGATCCGAACGCGTAGTTCATGGCGTCGAACGAGGTGCCCAGCACCTCGACCTGCAGGTCGTTCATGCTGACGCGGAACGGCCGCAGCGAGTCTTTGCGGACTTCGAAGAACGCCTCGCCCGTCAGGGCCACGTCGCGGGTCCTGCCCGAGAACTCCGCGTCGTACTGCAACCGGCTTTCGCCGTTGAGCCACACTTTCGTCCCGTCGGGCAGGGTGAACTCTCCGACATGTCCCTTGGCGGTCAGCAGCGTGACCTCCTTTTCGGGTGCGAGCGTCTGCTTGGCGGCGAAATAGCCTCCGAGGAATACCAGCACGACGGCGGCGGCCATGCCTGCATAGCGCAGGGCGCGGCGCGGAAGCGTGCGGACCCGGCTTGCGCGGATCGACGCCCGGAGCCGTTCGAGCCCCCGGCGGTCCGCCTCCTCCGAGACGGGCGCCGTATGGCGGTCCCAGATCTCCCGCAGGATGTCGTCGATCCCGGAGTCGTCCTCCCGGGCCAGCATCCAGCGCTCGAACTGCTGCCGGATCTCTTCCGGGGTGTCCGGATGACGGAATATGTAGTCGATGATTCGCTTGCGCTCCGTTCTGTTCATCGGGTGCCGGTTTTAAGGGGAATGCGGTTTATTGCGCCTTCTGCGTCAGGGTGTAGGTTTCCGAATAGGTTCCGGCCTCGAAGACGACCCGGCCGGTGCGCTGTGCGCCCGTGTCGTTGGCTCCGAAGCTGAGGTGGACGGCGAAAATGCCCTTTTCGCCTCCCGAAAGGGGTTCGATCGTGATCCAGTCGTCGCCGGCGGCTTTCCAGCCGCAGGTGGTGTAGATCGTCACCGACTGCGTGCCGGCGGCGGCTTCCACGGTTCCCGACGTGCTGTACATGTAGAGGCTGTCGGGTGCCGCCGGATCGTCGTCCTTGCAGCTGCCCGCCAGACAGGCGCACAACAGGACCGCGAGGAATAGTAGCTGTTTTTTCATGTTGAGTTTTTCAGGTTAAAGGTTGTTTTGGGAGCCGGTTCCATAGATAAGACAACTTGCCGGCGGCGATGGCCAGTCAGTTCGTACAATTTTTTTTATAGTTCCGCCGTTCCGTTAAAAAATCGTGAAAAAAGGAGAAAAGATTTTTAATTTATTCGCTTAAAATCTATATTTGTACCGATCGACTATGGATTGCGACGAACATATCATCCTGAAAAAACTCCGTGACGGGGATTCCGAGGCGCTGGACATCCTCTACCTGCGCTATGCCTCCAAGGTCCGCGATTTCGCTTTCCGGCTGCTCAAGGACCGGACCGACGCCGAAGATGTCACGCACGATATTTTCCTGAAAGTCTGGGAGCAGCGCCGGGGGCTCGGGGCCGTGCTGTCGTTCCGCGGCTATCTGTTCCGCATGACGCGCAACGCCATCTTCAACGCCTACAAACACCGGCAGGTGGAGTACAAATACCAGGCGGAGACCGGGGCCGCGGAGAGCCCCGCCGCGCCCCAGGCCGACGAAAGCGTGTCTACGGACGATCTGCTGGAAATGATCGACCTGGCGGTCCGCAACATGCCCGAGCAGCGGCGGCGGGTTTTCTGCATGAGCCGTTACGAGAACATGTCCTACAACGATATCGCCGAGGCGCTCAACATCAGCCCCAAGACCGTGCAGTACCACATCTCGGGGGCGCTGGCCGAACTGCGCAAACTGCTCTCGGCGATGGTGTTTTTCCTGTAGCCCTCCCCCGAAACGCAAAGGGCGGACCCGATCCCGGGTCCGCCCTTTGCGCATTTCCGACGCGGATTACCGGTTCAGAACCGGGTTGATATCCGTGTTGCGGAGCTGGGTGGTCACCATGCCCCGGTAGTGGTTCTCGACGATCTGGTAGCAGACGTCGATCGGACGCCCCGAGCGCACCCATTCGTAATGCGTGGGCTGCTGGAAAGCGATGGCCTGAATCTTCGTGTTGGGCTTCTGACGCTGCATGAGGTCCATGCGCAGGTGTTCGCACTCCATGCCGACGAGTTTCGCGTCGCCGTGGTTGCTCACTCCGTACGTGGCGAATACCGGCGCCGTGTTGCCCGGCCCGAAGGGCTGGAAGCGGTTAAGGTCCTTGCGGAACGTCGGCGTGATGTCCGAGAAGAGCAGTTCGCTGTCGATGTCCACCTGCGGCACGAGCATCTGGGGGTCGATGTTCTCCTCGACGAAAGCGTTGAACCGGCGGGTGAACTCCCCGACGTTTTCCGGACGCATCGTGAGGCCTGCGGCGTACATGTGCCCGCCGAAGTTCTCCAGCAGGTCCGAGCACGACTCGACGGCCTGGTAGAGGTCGAATCCCGGCACCGAACGCGCCGAGCCGGTCACATAGCCGTTGCTCATCGTCAGCACCACCGTCGGGCGGTAGTAGGTCTCGATCAGGCGCGACGCCACGATCCCCACGATGCCCTTCATCCAGCGCGGATTGTAGATCACCGTGCTTTTCAGGGCTTTCATGGCGGGGTTGTGCTCGATGAAATCGTGCGCCTCCTGCGTGACGGAGCGGTCGATCGACTTGCGGTCCTGGTTGTAGGCGTCGATCACGCTGCCGAACTCCTCGGCAATCGACTCGTTGCCCTCGATCAGCAGTTCGACGGCGGCGTGTCCGCCCGAGGGCGAAGCGTTTTCGTCGTTCTCGTCCATCCGCATCCGCCCGGCGGCGTTGATGCGCGGCCCGATCTTGAAGACGATGTCGTCGATGGTGATGTTGTGCTTGTCCAGTCCGCAGATCTTGATGATCGACAACAGCCCTTTCGACGGCTCGCGGTTGAGGTATTTCAGCCCGAAATAGGCCAAAATGCGGTTCTCGCCCACCAGCGGTACGATGTCCGAGGCGATCGACACGACCAGCAGGTCCAGCAACGGTACGATCTGCTCGAAGGGAATGTCGTTTTTCTGCGCATAGGCCTGCACGAGCTTGAATCCCACGCCGCAGCCCGACAGTTCGTCGAACGGGTAGGAACAGTCGACCCGCTTGGGGTCCAGAACGGCTACGGCCGCGGGTATCTCCTCGGCCGGGAGGTGGTGGTCGCAGATGATGAAATCCACGCCTTTCGTTTTCGCATAGACGATCTTTTCCGTGGCTTTGATGCCGCAGTCCAGGGCGATGATCAGCCCCACGCCCTTGCGGGCCGCGAGGTCGATGCCTTTGACCGAAATGCCGTAACCTTCGGTATAACGGTCGGGGATGTAGAACATCAGGTTTTTATGCCCGATCTGGCGCAGGAACTTGTAAACCAGCGCGACGGCCGTGCAGCCGTCCACGTCGTAGTCGCCGTAAACCATGATCTTCTCCTGGTTCGCGACGGCCCGTTCGACCCGCTCGACCGCCCGCTCCATGTCCTTCATCAGGAACGGATCGTGCAGGTCGGCGAGGCTTGGCTTAAAGAACTTCTCCGCCTTCTCTACAGTGTCTATGCCTCTTTGTACGAGCAGATTGGCCAGTACGGGCGAGATCCGCAGAGCGGCAGCCAACAGGGCCACCGTCGCGGGGTCGCCTTGTGGCTTCACTACCCAGCGTTTTTCTATAGGCATACGAATTATTATTTATATATTTTAACATTACTTTCCAATTATCGTTATTGCGTCTTTATATCGTTTCGGCGTTGTCCGCCGGTCTTTTTCCGGCTGCGCGCTCAATGAGCCGCCACTATATCGCATTGCAGAACCGTGCCCAATATCTCGATAACCGCCCGCTTTACCTCCTGCATTGGCGGTTGCGAGCCCGTTTCCGATGCGATCGAGGTGGCGCCCCGGTCGGTAAATCCGCAGGGGTTGATGCGCGTGAACCATTCGAGATCGGTCCCGACGTTCAGCGCGAACCCGTGCATGGTAATATAACGCGACGAACGCACGCCTATTGCGCAGATCTTGCGCGGACGCCGTCCCTCCGGGTCGATCCAGACCCCCGAGGCCCCTGCGATGCGTCCCGCCGCGATGCCGTATCGGGCCACCGTGCGGATCACTGCCTCCTCCAGCGCATCGATGTACTCCCTCAGCCCGATGCCGATGCGCTCCAGGTCGAGGATCGGATAGCAGACCAGCTGCCCGGGGCCGTGGAAAGTGATGTCGCCGCCGCGGTCGATGTGAAAGAACCGTGCGCCCATCGCTTCGAGCGCCTCGCGGGACACGAGCAGGTTTTCCGTATGCCCGCTTTTGCCCAGCGTGTAGACCGGCGGGTGCTCCACCAGCAGGATCGTGCCCGCATCGTCCGGGTCATTCCCGGTATTCGCGTCAGAACTCGGACCCGGTCTTTTCCGGGCGACCAGCGCGTCGAACAAAGACTGCTGCAGGTCCCAGCACTCCTTGTAGTCCATCGTTCCGAGGTCCCGGCAGGCGACTTTCATCGCTGCAGGCTTTTTACGCTTTGCAGAGCCTCCTCGGCCATGTACGACGAGCGGACCAGCGGTGCGCTCGCGCAATAGCTGAAGCCCATTTCCAGCGCCCGCAGCCTGTACCATTCGAATTTTTCGGGAGTGATATACGCCGCAACGGGGTAGTGCTCCAGAGTAGGCCGAAGGTACTGACCGAGTGTCACAATCCGCACGCCCGCGTCGCGCAGGTCGTGCAGGGTTTGCAAAACTTCATCATCGTTCTCGCCAAGTCCGACCATCAGTCCGCTCTTCGTCACGACGCCCTGATCGCTCAGGTAACGCAGGGTCTCCAGGCTCGTGCGGTACTTGGCTCTGGAGCGTACTACGGGGGTCAGTCGCTCGACGGTTTCGATGTTGTGCCCGATGATATCGGGCTTCGACGCAATGACCACGTCCAGCAGGTCGGGCCGTGCGTCCAGATCGGGAATAAGGAGCTCAATTACGGCGTCGCTGTTCTGCGACCGGATGGCCTCCACGGTTGCGGCCCAGTGCCGGGCCCCGCCGTCGGGGAGGTCGTCGCGCGTCACGGAAGTTACGACGACATACCTCAGTTTCATCAGGGCGACGCGTTCGGCCACCTTCCGGGGCTCCTCGGCGTCGGGGGCAAGGGGACGACCGGTCTTGGTCGCGCAGAAGCGACAGCCCCGGGTACAGATATCTCCCAGAATCATGAAGGTTGCGGTTCTCCGGCTCCAGCACTCGGCCTGGTTGGGACACATGCCGCTGCTGCAAATCGTGTGCAGATTGTGCTTTTCGACGATGTGCCGCACTTCGGACCATTCGGGGGTGCGGTGGAGGCGGATCTTCAGCCATCCGGGTTTTTTCAGTACGTCTACCTTGTCATAAAACTTCGGCATTTAAGATCATTATTTTCCAATTGATGCAAAAATAAGAAAAATAATTGAAAAACCCCGGGATGACGCCAATTATTGTTCCGATGCGGGCCCCGGGGCAGGCCGGAGGGGGATGCAGATTTTTTTGGAGGGAGCCGGATTTTGTCGTATATTTGCTCCGGAAACGGTCGTCTCCGGAGCATCCGCCGGACCGTTCGCATGATTACAGCCATGTGATTCTGAAAGCATATCATCCGCACATTTGAAAATCGGCAGTCTGTCGAAGACCGCATCGACGGGGATTTTACGCCCTGTCGCGTTCTTTGATTCGCTTCGGCAGGCTCCGGCGTTTGTCTAATTTCAAATCGTGCTTTTATGAATACTATGCAAACCGGCAAGGCGAATTACCGCCTTGCGGCCCGCCTGCGCGGGAATGAATTCTGGCTGGATTCGGATGTCCGCCAAGCGGTCGAGGACGAACATTTGCAGGCCGTCCGCCGGGCGGAGGGGCTGT
Organism: uncultured Alistipes sp.; assembly: GCA_949840605.1. The sequence continues at coordinate 413 of CATKXN010000055.1, read as the reverse complement.
GCTGCCGTGCCGACCTGCGCGCTTTCGGCGAAAGCGTGGAGTGGGAGCGCTTGGGCAACTTCTTTCTCCGCATCGGTTCGCGTCCCTCGGCCGTGCGGGCCTACCGGGAAGCGGCGGATGCCTGTCTTGACGGGGATTATTACGATCACGGGACCGAACTGCTTCCCTGCCGGTTCCTGCGGATACGCTATCGGTGGATGATCGAGACGGCTGCGGCCTGCTGTGGGAACGATCCGCGGCTGCGCGCCCGTCTAAGAGACGGGTTTTAGAGTGCGGGCGTGCTGTTCCGTCGCTGATCGTCCGGTTCTGCGCTATTACCGTCATTGCGAGGCATCGCAGATGCCGTGGCAATCCGAGCGAAAGCCGTGACCTCACAACGCTTCCAGCAGATTCCACGTCGGACCTTTGGTCCT
>CATKXN010000054.1 GCA_949840605.1 uncultured Alistipes sp. | reverse complement strand
GTCTCGAAGTGGGTGCCGTGGTGGGAGCCGTGAAGGCCGCGAACGTGCGCCGCGAGCGTCCCGCTCCGGGCGACAGGATCATCATGTTCGGCGGTCGCACGGGCCGCGACGGCATCGGCGGAGCCACGGGTTCGTCGAAGGAGCACAACGTGAAGTCGCTCGAGACGTGCGGCAGCGAGGTGCAGAAGGGCAACGCCCCCGAGGAGCGCAAGCTGGAGAGGCTGTTCCGCCGTCCCGAGGTGACGCGCCTCATCAAGAAATCGAACGACTTCGGCGCCGGCGGCGTCAGCGTCGCCATCGGCGAGCTGGCCGACGGGCTGGACATCTACCTCGACCGCGTGAAGACCAAATACAGCGGTCTGAACTCCACGGAGTTGGCTATCAGCGAGTCGCAGGAGCGCATGTCGGTGGTCGTCGAGGCGAAGGACATGGAGGAGTTCATGGGATACTGCCGCGAGGAGAACATCGAGGCGGTGCACGTGGCCGACGTGACGGACACGGCGCGGATGCGGATGTTCAACGGCGACCGCAAGATCGTGGACCTCAGCCGCGAATTCATCGACAGCGCCGGCGCGAAGCATTATGCCGAGGCGAAGATCGGCGAGGTCGAGAACCGCGATCCTTTCGTCCGCGAAGTGGCGGGGGAGACGCTTGCCGAGCGATTCACCAACAATTTGAAGGATAACAACGTCGTTTCGCAGCGGGGGCTGATCGAGATGTTCGACTCGACGATCGGCCGTTCGACGGTGCTGATGCCCTTCGGCGGCCGCACGCAGCGCAGCGAGACGCAGGTTTCGGTGCAGAAGCTCCCGACCGACGGATATACCGACACGGCCAGCGTCATGGCCTTCGGCTACAACCCCTATGTGGCTTCGTGGAGCCCCTACCACGGTGCGGCCTACGCCGTCGTGGAGGCCGCCGCGAAGGTCGTGGCCGCCGGTGCGCGGTATGACCGGATGCGTTACTCCTACCAGGAGTATTTCGAGCGCATGACCAAGAATCCCGAGTCGTGGGGCAAGCCTCTCGGCGCGCTGCTGGGCGCCCTGAAGATGCAGGTCGAACTGGGACTGCCCTCGATCGGCGGCAAGGACTCGATGTCGGGAACTTTCCAGGATATTGACGTGCCGCCGATGCTGATGGCTTTCGGCATCACGACGGTCGATGCGCGGACGGTCATTTCGACCGACCTCAAGGGTGCCGGACACCGCCTCTACCTCGTCCGCCACACCCCGAAGGAGAGCCGGATGCCCGATACGGCGCAGCTGAAAGAGAACTTTACGTTCGTCAGCGGGCAGATCGAGGCCGGAAAAATCCTCTCGGCCTGGTCCGTCGGTTTCGGCGGCGTCGGGGAAGGACTGGCCAAGATGGCTTTCGGCAACGGCGTCGGCGCCGAGGTGACGATGGACGAGGCGAAACTCTACGAATACGCCTACGGTTCGATCCTCGTCGAGTGCGAGGGCACGCTGGAATATCCGCATGCCGAACTGCTGGGCTTCACCGTCGCCGACGAGGCCCTGACGGTCAACGGAGTCAGAATGCCCCTTGAGGAGCTTTACAAGGCCAATACGGAGAAATTCGCGGCGGTCTATCCGGACAAGGGCCGGAACACCGCGACGGTGATGACCTCCGCACCCGCCCCGAAAACGTTCGTCTATCCGGGCGAGGCGGTGGAGCGTCCGCTGGTCTATATCCCGGTGTTCCCCGGCACGAACTGCGACTACGATACCGCCAAGGCGTTCCGCAAGGCGGGCGCCGAGGTCGAGATGAGCGTGCTGTGCAACATCGGCGGCGACGACATCCTGCGTTCGATCGCCGAGATGAAGGAGCATATCCGCCGGGCGCATATCTTCGTGCTCTCGGGCGGCTTCTCGTCGGGCGACGAACCCGACGGAAGTGCGAAGTTCATTGTGAATGTGCTGAACAACAAGGATATCCGCGAGGAGATCCACGCGCTGATCGACCGCGGCGGACTGATCCTCGGCATCTGCAACGGCTTCCAGGCGCTGGTGAAATCGGGACTGCTGCCCTACGGACGTCTGGGCTTGGTGACGAAGGATTCGCCGACGCTCTTCCGCAACGACATCAACCGTCACATCTCGCAGATCGTCACGACGCGCGTCGCCACGACTGCGTCGCCGTGGCTCGCGGGATTCCGCCTGGGCGATCTGCATTCGATCGCCGTCAGCCACGGCGAGGGCAAGTTCGTGGTGAGCGAGGAGCTGGCTAAGGAGCTCTTCGCCAACGGACAGGTGGCATTCCAGTATGCCGACGCCGCAGGCAACCCGACGGCCGAGGCGCCGTACAATCCCAACGGTTCGCAGTACGCCATCGAGGGTCTCGTCTCGCGCAACGGACAGATTCTGGGCAAGATGGGCCACACGGAGCGTTATGAGGTGAACCTCTTCAAGAACATCGCCGGCGAGAAGGAGCAGTCGCTGTTCTCGAATGCCGTAGCCTATTTCCGCAAAAACCGATAACCTTAAAACCGATAACCGATGAAAACCAGTTTGTTTCGAATCTGCAGCGTGCTGATCCTCGCAGCGATGTTCGCTCCGGTGTGCGTCCACGCCCGGAAAAATGCCAAGAACCCGAAAAACAACGTGCGTCTTCTGTACTGGAACATTCAAAACGGAATGTGGTCCGGACAGGGGGACAATTACGATACTTTCGTGAAGTGGGTGAAGAGACAGAGCCCGGATATCTGCGTGTGGTGCGAGGCACAGTCGATCTACAAGACCGGCACGGCGGACAAAATGGATGTCGCTGACCGGTATCTGACGGACAACTGGGGCGAACTGGCGGCTCGCTACGGTCATAAATATTGGTATGTAGGTGGTCATCGCGACAACTACCCGCAGGTCATCACCTCGAAATATCCGATCGAGAACGTCCAGCGCATTGTCGGTGCGAAGCCCGACAGCGTCGTTTCGCACGGAGCCGGCTGGGCGCGCATCGAAAAGAACGGCAAGACGCTCAATATCGTTACGCTCCACACCTGGCCGCAGGCGTATGCCTTCGGGGCGGAGGACCGCGAGGCGAGCCGGGCCGAGCACGGAGGCGACAAATACCGCCGCATGGAGATGGAGTATGTTTGCAACCATACGGTCAAATCGGTTCCGGACGCCGAAAAGCAGTTGTGGATGATGATGGGCGACTTCAATTCGCGCTCGTCACTGGATAACTGGTTCTATAAATATCCGGCCGGCGATTCGCGCTTCCTGGTCCACGACTACATTTTGCAGAACACCCCCTACGTGGATGTGATTGCCGAGAAATATCCCGGTGTGCTCAAGACGACGACCGGCGGAAAAGCGCGTATCGACTTCGTCTACTGCACTCCGCTGCTCTACGAACGTATCGTTCATGCCGACGTGGTGACCGACGACTTCACCGAACCGGTCCGCGATCCGGCCCGGCTGTCGAACTTCTGGCACCCTTCGGACCACCGGCCCATCCTGGTCGATTTCAATATGGAATAAAGCGAAGAATCAATAAACTCTAAAAACACCAAACACACCATGAAACAGCTCGAAATGCTCTACGAGGGCAAGGCAAAACAGGTATTCCGCACCGACGATCCCGACAAGATCATCATCCACTACAAGGATGCGGCGACGGCTTTCAACAACATCAAGAAGGCCACGATCGAAGGAAAGGGCGTGCTGAACAATGCCATTTCGACGATTATTTTCAAGGAGCTCCAGAAGGCGGGCGTCAAGACCCACTACGTCGAGACCATCAACGACCGCGACCAGATATGCCGCAAGGTGACGATCATTCCGCTGGAGGTGATCGTGCGTAACGTCATCGCCGGTTCGATGGCCCAGCGTCTCGGCATCGAGGAGGGTACGCAGCCCTCGAACACGATCTTCGACATCTGCTACAAGAAGGACGAGCTGGGCGACCCGCTGATCAACGACCACCACGCCGTAGCGCTCGGCGCCGCCACCTACGAGGAGCTGAACGAGATGTACGCCATGACGGCCAAGATCAACGAGGTGCTCAAGGAGCTGTTCCTGAAGATGAACATCAAGCTGGTGGATTTCAAGATCGAGTTCGGCAAGACGCTCGACGGCGAGATCGTGCTGGCCGACGAGGTGTCGCCCGACACCTGCCGCCTGTGGGACGCCACGACCAACGAGAAACTCGACAAGGACCGTTTCCGCCGCGATCTGGGCAAGGTCCGCGAGGCTTACGAGGAGATTCTGGCACGTCTGAAAAAAATCACCGCCTAAGATGATGGAAGAGATCCGCGACCGCGAATTGCACGAGGAGTGCGGGGTGTTCGGCATCTACGGGGTGCCGAACGCCGCGTCGCTGACTTACTACGGTCTTCATGCCCTGCAGCACCGCGGACAGGAGGGGGCCGGCATCGTCTCGGTGGATGAGAATGGCGCATTCCGCCGCATCAAGGGCGAGGGGCTGGTGACCGAAGTTTTCAACGAAGAGAAGCTGGCGACCCTGAAAGGCTCGACGGCCATCGGACACGTGCGTTACACCACGGCCGGGGGCGGCGGCATGGAGAACGTCCAGCCGTTCCTCTTCCGCCACAACACGGGCGATTTCGCACTGGCGCACAACGGCAACATCGTCAATTCGGAGCTGCTGCGCCGCCACCTCGAAAACAAGGGCAGCTTGTTCCAGTCGACCTCCGACAGCGAGATTCTGGCCCACCTGATCAAGAAGGAGACGCGCTACCACGACAGGCCGCGCATCTTCTCGATCATCGACGCGCTGAACATGCTCGAAGGGGCTTTCGCCTTCCTCATCATGACGGCCAACCGCATCTATGCCTGCCGCGACAAGTACGGACTGCGTCCGCTGGCGATCGGCCGGCTGGGCGACGGCTGGGTGGTGTCGAGCGAGACCTGCGCCTTCGACGTGCTGGGCGCGGAGTTCGTGCGCGACGTGGAGCCGGGCGAGATCGTGACGATCGACAGGCAGGGCATCCGCAGCCGCGACTACTCGATGTACAAGCGTCACGAGATGTGCTCGATGGAGTACATCTATTTCGCACGCCCGGACAGCGACATCGACGGCCGCAACGTCCACGCCTACCGCAAGGAGTCGGGACGCCTGCTCTATAAGGAGGCGCCCGCCGAGGCGGACATCGTGGTCGGCGTGCCCGACTCGAGCCTCAGCGCCGCGATGGGATATGCCGAGGCGAGCGGTCTGCCGTATGAAATGGGACTTATCAAGAACAAGTATATCGGCCGCACGTTTATCCAGCCGACCCAGGAACTGCGCGAGAAGGGTGTGCGGATGAAACTTTCGGCCGTGCGTTCGATCGTCAAGGGCAAGCGCGTGGTGCTGGTCGACGACTCGATCGTGCGCGGCACGACCTCGCGGCGCATCGTCACGATGCTCAAGGAGGCGGGAGCCATCGAGGTGCATGTGCGCATCGCCAGCCCTCCGATGATCAGTCCCTGTTTTTACGGCGTGGACACCTCGACCTATGACGAACTGATCTCGGCCCGCAAGAATCCCGGGGCCGTGTGCGAGGAGATCGGCGCCGATTCGCTGGTGTTCCTTTCGCCCGCGTCGCTGCTCAAGGCCGGGAACTGCAGCGAGCTTTGCATGGCCTGCTTCACGGGACGCTATCCCACGGCGCTGTACCAGTCGCCCGAGGAGGCCAACAAGGATGTGAAATGTTAGAACATTCCGGTCGCAACGCGATAAGCCCCTCCCGAGGGAGGGGTTTGGGGTGGGGTCAGACTTGCGAACACGGCGGGACGCCGTGAAGGCCGACAGCATTCCCGGAGCATGAAATTTAATAAAATAGTATTGTTTTATGGCTCAAAGTTATGAAAAGGCCGGCGTGAATCTCGAAGCCGGGTATGAAGTGGTGCGGCGCATCAAGAAGCACGTGGCTTCGACCTCGCGTCCGGGTGTGATGGGCAATATCGGTGCCTTCGGCGGGATGTTCGACCTCTCGGCCCTGAACGTGAAGGAGCCGGTGCTCGTCAGCGGTACCGACGGCGTGGGCACCAAGCTCAAACTGGCCTTCGAGATGGACAAGCACGACACGATCGGTATCGACGCCGTGGCTATGTGCGTCAACGACGTGCTGGCGCAGGGCGCCGAACCGCTGGAGTTCCTCGACTACGTGGCCGTGGGCCGCAACGAACCCCAGAAGATCGAAGCCATCGTCGCCGGCGTCGCCGACGGCTGCCGGCAGGCGGGCTGTGCGCTGGTGGGCGGCGAGACCGCCGAGATGCCGGGCATGTACGCCGAGGGCGAGTACGACATCGCCGGATTCACGGTGGGCGTCGTGGAGAAATCGAAGCTGATCGACGGGTCGAAAGTCAAGGCAGGCGACGTGCTCGTGGGTATCGCTTCGAGCGGCGTGCACTCCAACGGTTTCAGCCTCGTGCGCAAGATCGTCGCCGACAACTGCCTGAACCTGCGCGAATCGTACCCCGAACTGTCGAACAAACAGTTGGGCGAGGTGTTGCTCACGCCGACGAAAATCTATGTGAAACAGGTGCTGGAGGTGATCCGCAACTGCGACGTGCACGGCATCAGCCACATCACGGGCGGCGGTTTCGACGAGAACATTCCCCGCATCCTGCACGACGGCCAGGGCCTCGAGATCGAGGAGGGCACGTGGGAGATCCTGCCCGTGTTCCGCTTCCTCGAGAAGTACGGGCAGGTGGCCCACCGCGAGATGTTCAACATCTTCAACATGGGTATCGGCATGGTCATCGCCCTCGACGCAAGCGAGGCGCAGAAGGCCATCGACATCCTCACGGCCCAGGGCGAGCGGGCTTCGGTCATCGGACGCGTAACCGACACCGAGGGTGTCGTCATCCGATAGCGCGATGCGGCGCCTCGCGGTTTTCGCCAGTGGCAGCGGTACCAATTTCGAAGCCATCGTCCGGGCCTGCGAGCGGGGCGAGCTGGCTGCCGAAGTGGTGCTGATGGTCTGCGACAAGCCCGGTGCGAAGGTGGCCGAAAGGGCTGCGGAGCACGGGGTCGAGGCGTTCGTATTCGCCCCGAAGCAGTACGCTTCGAAGGCCGACTACGAACGGGAGATCATCGCGCGGCTGGATGCCGCGGGCGTGGAGCTGGTCTGCCTGGCGGGCTACATGCGCATCATCGGCGACGAACTGCTGGGGGCCTATGAGGGACGGATCATCAACATCCATCCGTCGCTGCTGCCGGCTTTCCGGGGCGCGCACGCGATCGAACAGGCGCTGGAATACGGCGTCAAGGTCTTCGGGGTGACGATCCATTACGTCGACGGCGAGCTCGACGGCGGGCGCATCATCGCCCAGCGGGCCTTTCCCTACGAGGGGAGCGACATCGAAGAGCTGGAAGCGATGATCCATGCGGTGGAGTATCCGCTGTATGTGGAAACGATTAAAAAACTGATCGGCTTTTCGTGATCGCGCTCTTTCTTCGGCACTTCCCCCGCAAGCCCCGAATGAAAAGCGCGCTGACGAAAAGTCCCGGCTGAAATTTAAATTTGATCGGACAATGACCCGGCAAGAGGTGGAACGGCTGATCGACAGCCAGCCGACGGCTTTCGTCGCTTCGGTGGACGAAGCGGGCTTCCCGAACATGAAGGCGATGCTGGCTCCACGGGTGCGCGAAGGGTTGCGGACCTTTTATTTCACGACCAATACGCACTCCATGCGGGTTGCCCAGTACCGCCGCGATCCGAAGGCGAGCGTCTATTTCTGCGATCCGGCGGGATTCCGGGGCGTGATGCTCCGGGGGCGTATGGAGACGCTCACCGATCCTGCGAGCCGGAGGCTGATCTGGCGCGAGGGCGACACGGAGTATTATCCGCTGGGCGTGGACGATCCCGACTACTGCGTGCTGCGTTTCACGGCGTGCGACGGTCGGACCTACACCGATTATCATTCGGAAAATTTTGTAATCGATAAATAGAAACAGAAAAACATGCGAGCATTAATAAGCGTAAGCGACAAAACCGGTGTCGAGGAGTTCGCCAAGGGACTGCGGGCCCTGGGCTGGGAGGTGATCGCCACGGGCGGCACGATGAAACTGCTGGCCGACAGCGGTGTGGAGGTAATCAACATCAGCGACGTCACGGGATTTCCCGAGATCTGCGACGGCCGTGTGAAGACCCTGCATCCGAACGTACACGGCGGTCTGCTGGCCCGCCGCGACGATCCGGAACACCTGAAAGCATTGAAAGACAATCATATCGAGTTTATCGACATGGTCTGCGTGAACCTCTATCCGTTCCGCCGGACGATCGAGACGCCCGGCGTGAAGATGGAGGATGCCATCGAGAACATCGACATCGGCGGGCCTTCGATGCTGCGTTCGGCGGCCAAGAACTGGGCCGACGTGACGGTCGTGTGCGATCCCGCGGACTATGAGATGATTCTGAACGAGATTCGTGCCGGCGGCAACACCGAGAAGGCCACGCGCCTGAAACTCTCGGCCAAAGCCTACACGCACACCGCCGAGTACGACGCGATGATCGCGACCTATATGCGTGCGCAGGCTGGCCTGAACGAAAAACTGTTCCTCGAATTCGACCTCGTGCAGTCGCTGCGCTACGGCGAGAACCCCCACCAGTCGGCCCGGTTCTACCGCGAGGAGAAGGAGGTTCCCTATTCGCTGGCGTTCGCCAAACAGCTCAACGGCAAGGAGTTGTCGTACAACAATATCCAGGACGCCAACGCCGCGCTGTGCATCGTGCGCGAATTCGACAAGCCGTTCTGCGTGGGGCTGAAACACATGAATCCCTGCGGTGCGGCCACGGGCAAGGACGTCGTGGAGGCGTGGACCAAGGCTTACGAGGCCGACAAGGTGTCGATCTTCGGCGGCATCGTGGCCACGAACTGCACCGTGACGAAAGAGGTGGCCGAGCTGATGAAGCCGATCTTTCTGGAGATCATCATGGCCCCGAAATTCGACGAGGGCGCGCTCGAAGTGCTCACGACGAAAAAGAACCTGCGTCTGCTCGAAGTCAATATGGACAAGGGTGCCGTAGACCCGAAACAGTATGTGAGCGTCAACGGCGGCCTGCTGGTGCAGGACCTCGACGTGGCGACGAAGGCCGTGATGGCCGATATGTGCGTCACGAAGGTGAAACCCGCTCCGGAGCAGATGGAGGACCTGAATTTCGGCTGGCATATCGTCAAGCACGTGAAGTCGAACGCCATCGTGGCGGTCAAGGACGGCCGGACGCTGGGCGTCGGCGCCGGACAGATGAACCGCATCGGTTCGGCGGAGATCGCTCTGAAACAGGCGCATGCCGCAGGTGTCACCGAGGGGCTGGTGCTGGCGTCGGACGGGTTCTTCCCCTTCGACGACTGCGTGACGCTGGCCGCCGAATACGGCGTGACGGCGATCGTGCAGCCCGGCGGATCGGTCCGCGACGAGGATTCGGTTCGGAAGGCCGACGAGAAGGGCATTGCGATGGTATTCACGGGCGAACGCCATTTCAAGCATTGATTTTTAACATATTTCCGGTCGCGTGCGACAAGCCCCTCCCGAGGGAGGGGTTTGGGGTGGGGTCAGACTTGTAAACACGGCGGAACGCCGTGAATACATCGTTCGACAGCATGAAAGCGGTGGAAAATTTCATCTTATTTTCTATGAAGATTTTGGTAATAGGTTCCGGCGGCCGCGAACACGCCATTGTCGATGCGTTGACGCGCTCGCCGCAGGTCGAAAAGATTTACTGCGCTCCCGGAAACGCGGGCATCGCCCGGCAGGCCGAGTGCGTGGCGATCCGCGAAACCGAGGTGGAGCGCCTGCGCGATTTCGCCGCGGAGAACGGTGTCGGACTCACGGTCGTGGGCCCCGAGGCGGCGCTTGCGGCGGGAGTCGTCGACTGCTTCAAGGCGGCGGGGCTGCGCATCTTCGGGCCCACGAAGGCCGCGGCGCGCATCGAATCGTCGAAGGAGTTCGCCAAGGAGCTGATGGCCCGATACGGCGTTCCGACGGCGGGGTTCCGCGCGTTCACCGACTATGCCGAGGCGCTGGCCTACGTGCAGGGGCGTCCTTTGCCTGCGGTGCTGAAATACGACGGACTGGCCGCCGGCAAAGGCGTGGTGATCGCCCGGACGATGGCCGAGGCCGAGGAGGCGCTGCGGGACATGCTGCTCGACGACAAGTTCGGCAAAGGCAAGGTGGTCGTCGAAGATTATCTCGAAGGTCCCGAGTTCTCGTTCATGTGCTTCGTTTCGGGACACAAGGTGTGGCCGATGGCGCTGGCGCAGGACCACAAGCGCGCCTACGATGGCGACGAGGGGCCCAATACGGGCGGTATGGGCGCCTATTCGCCCCTGCCGTTCATCACGGCCGAGGACGAACGGTACGCCCTGGAGCGGATCATGCAGCCCGTCGCCGATGCGATGGTCGCCGAGGGATGTCCCTTCGAAGGGGTGCTTTACGGCGGGCTGATGAAGACCGTGCGGGGCATCGAGGTCATCGAGTTCAACGCCCGTTTCGGCGATCCCGAGACCGAGGTGGTGCTGCCGCGCCTGAAAAGCGACATCGTCGACATCTTCTGCGCCGTGGCCGAGGGCCGCGACACGCAGCTGGAGTGGCACGACTTCGCCGCGCTGGGCATCGTGCTGGCCTCGAAAGGCTACCCGGGCGATTATGAAAAGGGGTGCGAGATCGAGGGCCTCGACCGCGTCGGGGGAGCCGTTTACCACATGGGCACCCGATCCGACGGCGGGAGGATTCTCACCAACGGGGGGCGTGTGCTGTTCGTGGTGGGCACGGGCCGGGATCTGGCCGAGGCGCGGAAGAATGCGCTGGCCGACGTCGCCCGTGTCGACTGCGACAATCTGTTCCACCGCACCGACATCGGTCACTGGGCTCTCGACGATTGATGCGTCTTCCGAGCCTCGTCCGCCGCGAATGGCACATCGTCTACCAGTTTCCGCTGGCCGTGGGGCTGATTACCGCGTTGAATCTCGCGGTGACGGTCGGATGGGACTGGAGCGGTGCGGAAGGGGCGTTTGCCTTCGCCCTCAATACGGCGTGGATGCTGTTGCTGACCGTCGTGACGGTCGTCGCGCTGGGGATAGCGGGGCTCCCGCTGCGGTTCGTCTACCGGCTCAACGACCGGTGGCGCCGGCGGTGGTGGCTGGCTCCCTGCGGGATTCTGGCCGGACTGGTCATGTGCGCTTCGTCGTTCCATATCGGTGCGGGCGATCTCTGCGTCGAAGAGGGACCGACGCTCACGGTGCCCAATCAGGCGCTGAGCATGGGCGGATTGTGGCTTATCGGATTTTGCACCCTGCATTTTTATATACCTTTTGAAAAGATAATACGAGCGATATATGGCAAAAATCATTAGCGGAAAAGAACTTTCGGCGAAACTGAAACTCGAAATGGCGGACGAGGTGAAGACCTTCCCCGCGAAATACGGGCGCGTGCCCCATCTGGTGGTGATCCTCGTGGGCGAGGACCCCGGCAGCGTGAGCTATGTGACGGGCAAGGCCAAGGCTTCGGCCGAGGTGGGCATCCGCAACACCACGATCCGCAAGCCGGAGTCGGTCACCGAGGCCGAACTGCTGGACATCATCGCGGCACTGAACCTCGACGACGAGGTGGACGGCATTCTGGTCCAGCTGCCCCTGCCCAAGCACATCGACGAGGACAAGGTGATCGCCGCCATCGACAAGTCGAAGGACGTCGACGGCTTCCACCCCCTGAACGTCGCGGCGCTGTGGCAGAAACAGCCCTGCACGCTTCCCTGCACCCCGAAGGGCATTCTCAAGATGCTGCGGACCGCAGGCGTGGAGATCGCCGGCAAGCGCGCCGTGGTGATCGGCCGCAGCAACATCGTGGGGCTTCCCGTCTCGAAACTGCTGCTCGACGCGAACGCCACGGTGACGATGGCACACAGCCGCACGCGCGACCTGGCCGAAGTGACGCGCGGGGCGGAGATCCTCGTGGTGGCCATCGGGCGTCCGAAATTCGTCACCGCCGACATGGTGTCCGACGGCGCCGTGGTGATCGACGTGGGTGTCAACCGCGACCCGGAGACGGGCAAGCTGTGCGGCGACGTCGATTTTGCGGCCGTCGAGTCCAAGGCCTCGGTCATCACGCCCGTTCCGGGCGGTGTCGGGCCGATGACGATCTGCTGTCTGATGGAGAACACGATCGAATGCTTTCTGCGTCGGGCGGGCCGGTAGCTCCGGACGTGCCGACAGCCGATGAACCGGAACGGAAGTTCCGGTTTTTTTGCACCTGAGCCGAAAAAAGCCGCCGTTAGCCAATGGGCTAACGGCGGCTTCGTTCATACGGGATTCCTCTTCTCAGAGTTTTATCGGTTCGAATATCTTGATGTTGTCGAGGAACCAGCGGTTGGCCGTCGAGACCTCCCACTGCGTCTGCGTGAGGGTGATCTTCGTATCCTTGTCGATTTTCACACCCTTCAGATCGACTTCGGCGCGGACCCATTCCAGTTTATGGCCTTCGGCCCAGCCCAACTCGGGAATGTCGAACTCGATACGGTTGTCCCCGTTCTCGACGATGAGTTTCAGATTGACGGGGTCGATCTTTCCGGACCCCTGCCGCATTCCGCTCCAGTCGAACGAGAGTTTCACGTCGCGGCCTTCGGGAACCTCGGTGATCGGAGGCAGAACGATGCCGCCGTGGTTGCCGGTCTTGCCGATCTTGAGGTAGTTCTGCTGGAGGTAGATGCGTTTGTTGTCGTTCTTGTCGTAGATCAGTTCGTAACCGCGGGCTTCGACGGCGTCGAATGCTGTCACTCCGTCGACGGTGACGGAGGTAAGCGCCGGAGCCGCCGCTCCGACGTCGTCCGTTTCGACGGAACGGCCTGCGCCGCCGGCTACGGACCACGGATCGAGCCATTCGAAATCTTCCAGGAAGTAGACCACTTCGGCCAGTCCGTCGTCTCTGACGGCGGTGGCCATGATGCGCTGTACGGGTTCGGCCAGACCGGCGTAGTAGCCCGAGACGGTTACGATATGCCCGGTCAGGGCCGAGAGACCCAGGCCTGCGGGAGCGTCGACGACGCTGACCGAATACTTGGCATCCTCCGAAACGGTGACGGTGCTGCCGCTGAAGATACCGCTGACTGTGATATACGAACGTTTGCCGGAGGTGTAGGTGTCGATCCTGTCCGTGATATCCTCCGGCTGGGGGTAGGTCACCGTTCCGCCGGACCGAACCGTCACCTCGTCGCAGCCGATTATCGCAGCGAGTTCCTGCGAATCGGAGGATTTGGTGCCCATGAGCGATATCCGGTCGCCGACGGCGACATGCGTATCGTCCGAGACGAAGATGTTGTCCGTGTGGAGGTCGTCGCTTATGACGAATCCCTTGGCGGTCACGGCCACGACGGTCGCCGACGGCATGATGACGACCGTCTCGTCCTTCAGACCGGCGATTTCACCTACTGTGTAGTCCTTCACGTCCCGGTATTTGTCGCCGTTCTGGCTGATAAGCACTTCGGCGCGGCTCGCAAGGGTGCGTCCCTTGAAGACGAGGGGCTGCTTGCGCGGATTGTCCTCCGCTCCTTCGCGCATGTTGTCGCTTACCGAAACCGTCACGTCCGTGACGCCGGTTCCCGAATCGGGCGTGACGGTCACCCAGGCGGGAACTTCCGTCACCCAGTCGGCGTCGGCATAGACGGTGATGATCTGGTCCGATGCTCCCTGAGCATCGAAATTCAGTGTGCTGGCGCTTACCAGAACAGCATCCGAAAGCCCGTTCTCATCCTCGTCGCAACTCCACGAGAGGCACAGAACCGCTGCGAGAACCGGGGCCGTCAAATATTTTACCAATCTCATAATCGTGTTTTTTAAGGTCGTTAGCAACTTGTTAGGAATCGGAACCGTCGTTCCATCCCGGATTCTGCGTCAGGTTCGGGTTGAGCTGGCGTTCGGTGCTGGGGATCGGATAGAGGTAGTCTCGTTCTTCGTTGAACTTGGTCCGCTCGACGGTCTTGTGGTAGAACATGTAGCCCCTGGCGCTGTTTTCCCCGGTGAGGTAGATGTCCTTGTTCAGTTCGTAAAGCTGGATGCCCGGGACCTCTGCGGGTCGGGGGCTGCCTTCGGCATAAAGGATCACGTCGGTCTTCCCGTCGCCCGTGAGGTCGTACTCGCCGGGGCCCGGGAAATACATGCCGGTGATGGGCTGGTCGATGCAGTAGCCGGCCTTCCAGCGCATCAGGTCGTAGTAGCGGAAACCCTCCTCCAGCAGTTCGATGGCGCGCTCGCGGCGGATTTCGAGAATGACGCCCTTATTGGCTCCCGTGACGTTGGGATAACCGTATTCTTGCGAGGCGAGGTACCAGTCGGGGGCTTTGTTGGCAGCCGTCATGTCGAGGTCAGGCATGCCGGCCCGTTCGCGGATCGCGTTGATGGAGATTTCCAGGTCGTCCTGCGTGAGAGTTCCCAGTTCGGCTTTGGCTTCGGCGTAGTTCAGCAGCACTTCGGTGAACCGGAAAACCGGCATGTCGCAGGTGCTTTTGTCGCCGCGGTCGCCTTCGGGAGGAACGGCCTGGACGAATTTGACGAGCTGGTAACCGGTATTGGCGGTACTGATATCGGGAGGCACGACCTCGGTCGATCCGATGCGTTTGTATCCCGGGGTGCGGCAGCTCTGCGCCAGACGCGGATCGCGGCCCTTCGTCTCGTCGGTGAATGTCATCTCCTGCCAGCCGGGCCGGTCGGTGAAAGTCGTGCCGTCCTTCATCAGGAAGGTGTTGACGAACTTGCGCGTCAGCCCCGGACGGCCCTGCGTGACCATTACGGCGTATCCCGTCGCGTTGTGGAAGATCTGCAGGCCGGCGTCGCTCCGGATGGCCAGCATATACTCGTCCGGATCGGCGTTTTCCTTGGCGAACAGCGTCACGTAGTCCGTCTCGGGCTGGCCGGTCTTGAAGAGTTTGTAGGGGCTCTCGTCCATAATCTTCCGGGCCGTAGCCGCCGCCAGTTCGAGGTAGTATTTGTAGTCGTGGCCTTCGATGTCGATGCCGTGGTATTTGCGATAGGTCCCTTCGAAGAGGCAGAACCGCACTTTCAACGCCATCGCCGTCCATTTGTTGACCCGGTAGGTCGACACCTTTTCCGTCAGGCCGCCGCCGTTGATGGCTTCGTCGATGTCTTCGAGCATCTTGGTGAGGATCAGCTCACGCGAATCGCGCGGTTTGTAGAGATCCTTGTCGGCAGAGCCGAGCTCCTTGTCGTACCAGGGCACGTCGCCGAACCGTTTCAGCTTCTCGAAATAGAAGTAGGCGCGGAAAAAACGCGTTATGGCGCAGTACTTGGTGACGGCCGCCTTGTCTTCGCAGTTTAGGGGAGCCATGGCCAGCAGGGTGTTCATACGGCGCAGGTCGGTCCACGACCAGCCGCCGCCCGTCGTGGGAACCGTCCGTTTGTTGCCTCCGATCATTTCGTTCGAGAGGTTGTACTGTACGAGCTGGTCGCTCTGCTGCGAAAAAGGCTCCTTGGACAGCATGTTGTTGTAGAACGGATTGGTGAACAGTTCGAGATCGGTGGCACTCTTGAAGTAGTCGAACTGCGAGATTTTGTCCAGCGGTTCCTTGTCGAGCCAGTCGTCGCATGCGGTCAGACCGGTTGCCAGTGCAAGGGCGAATAGGAATAATCGTTTCATTGTGATCGTAGCTTTAAGGTTAGAAAGTGACATCGATGCCGAACATGAACGTCTTGGGCCACGGATAGTGGGCATAGTTGTAGGCGTCGTTGTCCCGGCTGAATGCGGCTTCGGGGTCGATGTATTTGGTGTTTTTCTTGAGCGGCGACCAGTAGCAGAGGTTCTCGCCCGAGAAATAGACGCGGATCTGGTCGATGCCTGCCTTCCGGGTGATCTTGACGGGAATGGTGTAGCCCACCGTCAGATTTTTCAGACGCAGGTAACGCAGATTCTGCAGATAGCGGTCGTTGACCTTGCTCAGGTAACCGCCCGTCGTCGAATAGGCGCGGGCGCGCGGGAAGTAGGAGTCGGGATTGTCTTCGGCCCATACCTTGCCCAGAAAATCTTTCGGCAGATACGACAGGTAGGGATAGGAATAGCTGCCCCAGAAACCTTGTGCGCGTCCGTGAGGATACCAGTAGTGGTTGCCCGTGCCCTGGAGGAATACCGAAGCGTCGAAGCCGTACCAGCGGATCGAAGCGTTGATTCCGTAGGAGAACGTCGGACGCGAATTGCCCAGAATCGTACGGTCGCCCGACTTGCCGACCTTGTTTTCGCCGACGCCCCAGATCTTGTTGCCGTCCAGGTCGAGGAACTTCAGGTCGCCGGCCTGCCAGCCGCCGGTCAGACGACCGCTGCTGTAGTTCAGATCGACCTCTTTGGCATAGGCCTGCGCCTCTTCGGTGGTTTTGAAGAACCCGTCGGTCCGGAAACCCCAGATTTCGCCGATCACCATGCCCTCGTAATAGGACTGGGCGAGTTCCTTGTCCGGGTTGTCGTATTTGGTGATGACGCTCTTGTAGTCGCTGAGGTTGAATCCCACGCTGTACTCGAAGGGCCGGCCGGCGAGCCGGAACTGGTCTCTCCAGCTGACGGTGAGTTCATAGCCTTTCGTCCGCAGTTCGGCGTCGTTCATGTCGGGCGAGCTGGCTCCGTAGACACCGGGCAGGGCGACGCCCTTGGTCAGCATGTCCTTCGTGTCGCGGATGTAGACGTCGCCCGTGAGGCTGAGCCGGTTGTTGAACATCGCTATGTCGAGACCCAGGTCCCATTGCAGCGCCTTTTCCCACGTCAGGTCGGAGGCGACCGGAGCGCCCAGCGACGAGTATTTCCCCATCGTGCCGCCTTCGCCGAAGGTATAGCCTTTGAAGTCGTTGATCGAAATCAGACGCATGTAGGTGTAGTAGGACGATACGTTCTGGTTGCCCAGGCTGCCGAACGAAGCGCGCAGTTTGAGGTTGTCCATCACTTTCCGGGCGCCCTGGAAGAACGGCTCTTCCGAGATGCGCCAGCCCATCGACGCCGACGGGAACCACCCCCAGCGGCTGCCCTTGTCGAAGCGCGACGATCCGTCGTAGCGACCGCTGACCTCGAAGAGGTAACGCCCTTTGTAATCGTAGTTCAGACGGGCGAAGAAGCCCAGCAGGGCGTATTCGTTCTGACCGCCGTCGACGCCGGTCAGCGTCTGGCCGTCGACGTTCTGCCCCACGAGACCCAGGTCGTCGAGATCGATCGAGGAGAGGTTCTGTCCCCAGGCCGATACGTTCTTGCTGGCCCATGTCTCGTAGTTCATACCGATGGTGCCCGACAGGTGGTGTGCGTCGCCGAAGGTTTCGTCGTAGTTGGCGTAGACGTTGGTCGAGTAGTAGTTGCGTGTTTTGACCGCTTCGTCGAGTTGATTGGCGCCGGCGCCGGTGTCGTAGGCGAGCAGCGGTCCGTCGGGATATTCCCGGTAGTTGAACGCCGAACTCCGGCTCGTGTTGCGGTCCTGGTAGAGGCGGTAGGTGAAATCACCCGTGACAGT
>CATKXN010000053.1 GCA_949840605.1 uncultured Alistipes sp. | reverse complement strand
ATATGTATAACATCTATGTACAGTTGTATGTCTCGTTTTGAACGGATGGCGCTCGTCGTCTCCGCGCTTCTGTGCTGCTCGTTCGAGGGCGTCGGATGCGCCCCGTCGGACGTCCCGCCCGCGGCGTGCGACGGCTATGCGGTGCTGCCTGCGGACGATCTTTCGCGTGAGGACCTCCGCTGGTCGGAGTACCTCTGCGACCATTTGTGGCGGCGAGCCGACGGCGGGAAGCGGATGGTCCGCCGGGAGGACGACGGGAAGCTCTTCACCCTTACGGTAGGCGTCGATACGCTGCTCCGGGATGATTTCTGCGTGAAACGCCTCCGCCGGGGCGTCCGCCTCACGGCGCGCGACGGCCGGCGGATGCTGTGGCTGCAATACCAGCTGATGAAGTCGCTGGCGGGCGAGGACCCGCGCATCGAAGCCTCGGACCTGCCTCCCGCGACCGTGGGGCTGTGCGACACCTGCGGTCGTTTCGCATTCGGTTTCCGGGGGCTTTACACTCCTGCGGCGCACGACGCCGACCGGGCGGGAATTCTTGCGGCGGACGATGCGGAACGCGGCTGGGGGCTCTGGGGGCACCAGCTGGGACGGGTGCTGGCCGGCGGTCCCGAAGAGGTTTACGCCCTGATCGGCGGAGAGCGTTACGACGGTCAGTTCTGCTTCTCGTCCGAAGCGACTTACAGCCGCATCGAGGAGTATGTCGCCGACAATTTCGGGGAGGGCGATACGGCTTCGCTGCGGTTCGTGATCGCTCCGGCCGACGACGACGCCGTCTGCGGCTGTGCGGCCTGCGCCGCCGCGGGCAATACGGCCGAAAGCGCGACGCCCGCCGTGATGCGGCTGCTTGCGCGGCTGGCCGGTCGCTTTCCGCACCATACGTTCTATACGCTGGGTTACCTCTCGACGCAGGAGCCTCCTTCCGCGGCGATGCCCGCCTCTGCGGGGGTGATCGTCAGCGCCATGGAGCTGCCTTTCTCGGCCGACGCTTTCCGGTCGCCCCGGGGAAAGAGATTCGCCGAACGCCTCGACCGCTGGAAGCGTGTCGCCGGCAAGGTGTACGTCTGGGACTATGTTCAGAATTTCGACGACTACCTCACGCCCTTCCCCGTGCTGGAACTGATGGCCGAACGGCTGCGGTTCTATCGCGACCGGGGTGTCGGGGGCGTGTTCCTGAACGGCAGCGGGTGCGATTACGTGCCGTTCGACGGGATGCGGACCTATGTGCTTTCGGCACTGATGCTCGATCCCGGGCAGTCGCCCGAAGCGTTGATGCGGCGCTATTTTGCCGGGAATTATCCCCGCTCGGGCGAATTGCTGGCCGGCTTCTGCGCCGATGCCGAACGCCGCGCCGCCGCCTCGAAGCGACCGCTGAACCTCTACGGCGGCATTCGTTCCGCCGAGGCGGAGTGGCTGGATGCCGGGGCTTTCGTGCGTTTCTACGAGGAGCTGGAGCAGACGCTTCCGACGGCGAAGGACGCCGAGCGGAGGAGCCTCCGCCGGCTGCTTGCGGCGCTGAGCTATACGCGCCTGGAGATCGCCCGCAGCCACGCTGCGGATAAGCATGGATTCGCCGTCGTCAAGGGCGGCCGCCTGTGCGTGAATCCGTCTGCGGAGAGGTGGCTGGCGGCGCTGGACGCCCATGCGGACTTTCCGGAGATGGAGCGCATCGGCGAATCGGGGCTTCGCGTGGGGGATTACCTCGCCCAATGGCGCGGACGCCTGCTTCCCGGGGCCGGGGTGCGCAACTTGCTCCTGGGGGTGAAGCCCGAGGTAGTGTCGAGGCCCGACGAGGAGTACCGCGAGCCCGGGATGCTGACCGACGGCGTGCGCGGACTGCCGTTGGGCTACCACTACGGCTGGCATATCAGTTCCGAAGACCTCGAAGTGGCGTTCCCGGGCGAAGTCGCCGCCCCTGCGCGCCGTTTCGAAATGGCGTTCCTCGAACTGCCGCGCCACCGTCTACGGGCGCCGCGCGCGGTCGACATCTACAAGGACGGCGTGCTGTACCGGAGTTTCGTCCCGGTTTCCGATGCCGAAGGCCGCGTCTTCACGGCTTCGGGGGCGGTGGACCTTGCGGGGGCGGAGCGTATTTCGGTCCGGGCCGTGCGTCCCGGCGGCCGGCGGGTGCAGCTGGCTGCCGATGAAATTTACTTAATACCCTGAGCCATGCGGAAAAGCGGATTCATAGGCGTTGCGCTGCTGGCCCTGACGGTCGGGGCCGTCTCGTGCAGCAAGCGGGTGGCGCCGACGGCCGTCGAGGTCACGGACCCCGTGCGCCACTACTTGCCGATTTTGCAGGGACAGACGCTCGAACTCCTCTTCGAGGTCAAGAATGCGGGTGAAAACCCGCTGGTCATCACCGAAATACAGACTTCGTGCGGGTGCGTCGTCGCCGACCGCAAGTCGCATATCATCGTCCCGCCCGAGCGAAGCCAGTTCATCCGCCTGAAATACGACAGCAACAAGAACGTCGGGGCGGTGGAGCACACCATCTGGGTCTACGGCAACATCCTGCCCGCGGGGGTGGTGAAGCTGAAATTCGATGTCAACGTCGTCCCCGACGCCGGCTATACGCGCGATTACGAGGAGCTCTACCGCGAGTTCGGAATCAAAAACGGCCTCGTGCAACGCATGGTGGACGGCCGGGAGACGGAAAAGAATTATTATACCGATGATGAAGAATAATTTTCCCGACAGACGGTTCGGGGCGCTGTTCAGCGCCTTGGCGTTCACGGCGGTCATCCTGGCGGCCGCATGCTCCAGGGACGAGGGGCCGGGCGGGCCGCTCGCGATCGCGCTTCGGTCGCAGACGGTCGAACTGGAGCGCAGCGAGACGGGATGCCTGCGCTTCGCACTTTCGTCGTGGAATCCCCGCTGGAGCTTCGTGCGGGCGGAACTGGTCGCTGAAGCGGGCGGGGACATCGCGTCGGGGTGTACGGTAGCGGGCTGGGGCGGTCCCGTCGACGGCGTTTTCTCGGTTTACATCACTGCTCCGGAGACCTCCGGGACCTTCGACGAGCAGGTGTGCCTCGCAGTCGAAGTCAGCGGGCAGCGGATACTCTCCGAGCCTTTTACCCTCCGGAGCGCCGCCGCGGTGAATGCCGAACTGCCGGTGGTGTACGTGACGGCGACGCAGCCTGTCGTGGATACCGAGAACTGGATCGACGGTCTGATCCGCATCGAGGGCAGGGGCGGTTTCGACGACCTGCCGGAGATGTCCGCCGGGGTCAAGGGACGCGGCAACTCGACCTGGGGATGGGAGAAGAAGCCCTATGCGCTCAAGCTCGCGACGAAGACCCCGATCCTGGGCATGCCCAAACACACACGCTGGTGCCTGATCGCCAATTACATGGACCGGACGCTGCTGCGCAACCGCGTGGCGCACTACATCGCTTCGCGGACCTCGCTGCGATGGACCCCGCGGACCTGCTTCGCGGAGGTTTACTTCCGCGAGTCGGTCCGTGCCGATTTCAAGTACCTGGGCAACTACCTCGTCGTCGAGCAGATCAAGATCGACGGGAACCGCCTCGATATCGACGAGCTGACCGTCGACGACAACGAGGGCGATGCCCTGACGGGCGGTTATCTGTTGGAGATGGATACCTATTACGACGAGATGAACAAGTTCCGCTCGGCCAACTCGGATATGCCGGTCAACATCAAGTCGCCCGACGAATCGATCACCGACCGGCAGTTCCGGTATATCCGGACCTATTTCAACGAGGCGGACAACCTGCTTTTCGACAAGGATTACCGCGATCCGTCGGCGATGTTCGACATCGTGTCGTTCGTGGACTACTGGATCGTCAACGAACTGATGGGCAACCAGGAGATCAAGCATCCCAAGAGTTTCTATGTCCACAAACCCCGGCTGGGCAAGCTTACGGCGGGACCCGTCTGGGACTTCGACTACGGCACGCTGACGATGGCCGACGCCGAACGATGGATGGTCAAGGAGTCGAACAGCTGGTATGCGCGGATGTTCCAGAGCCGTGCGATCCGCCGTCAGGCGCGCGAACGCTGGGAGGCGCTCTATCCCTTCCTGGCTACCGTGCCCGACTATATCGCGGCGCAGCGCGACTACATCTCCGACTCGGCGCGGCGCAATTTCGACCTCTGGCCCGAGATCACGCTGCCCCACGAAGAGATCGTGATGCCCAACGGCGACGAACTGCTTTCGTTCGACGAAGCCGTAGACCGGCTGATCGCCAGTTACCGGATGCGCCTGGCGTGGCTCGACGCCCAGATCCGGAGCTGGTAGGGGCGGCTATTCCCCGGTTTCGCAGAAATAACGCCACAGCGGCGCGGCCATCAGAGCCTGCCGGATGCGGTCGGTGCGCAGCAGTTCCAACACCTCCTCGCGCGTCAGAAGATGTACGCGCAGGTCCTCCGTCGGATCGAGGTGCTGCTCGCCGATCTTCCCGACCCCCGTGGCGAGGAAGCAGTGGGTGAGGTTGGAGTGTGTCGAGGGGTTGGCCGATACGGTCATGAGCAGCCGCCATTCGCCGCCGCCGTACCCCGTCTCCTCGGCCAGTTCGCGCTGCGCCGCGGCGAGCATCGACCCGTCGGAGGGTTCCGACACCCCGGCGGGTATCTCGTAGGAGGTCTCCCCGAGGCCGTGGCGGTACTGGTCGACGAAGACGAAACGCCCGTCGCGCGTGACGGCGATGACGTTGATCCAGTCGGGATATTCGAGAACGTAATAGTCGGGAATGCGGCGTCCGTCGGGCAGCTCGAGGCTCTCGTGGCGGACCGTGAACCACGGTTTGCGTGCGAGGTATTCGCTCGTGAGGACTTTCCACCGGCGGTTTTTCGGATTTTTCATGATTCGGCTTGTTGTCTGTCGGCAAAAATAGCGAAAAATTACTATCTTTGGTGTCGATGCCGTTATGGCAATTTTAGGGATACGGAACGTTTTGTCGGGTCACATGGCGATTCGGTTTGTGAGGCGTCCTGTTTTTTCCTATTTTTGTCACCCTAAGAACAACCGCAATGCTATCTTCATCCGAACGTCGCAGAATCATCGACCTCATCAACCGCGAAGTGGTGCCCGCCATCGGGTGCACCGAACCGATCGCCGTGGCGCTGTGCACGGCGCGCGCCGCGGAAACGCTGGGCGCTGAGCCCGAAAGGATCGTCGTGCGCCTGAGCGCCAACATCCTCAAAAACGCCATGGGCGTCGGGATTCCCGGGACCGGGATGATCGGACTGCCGATCGCCGTGGCCCTCGGGGCCCTGGTCGGACGCTCGGAATACCGGCTGGAGGTGCTCCGCGACGTGACGCCGGAGGCCGTGGAACGCGGCCGGGAGATGATCGACCGGCGGTGCATCTCGATCGGGCTGAAAGAGGGCGTCTGCGAGAAACTCTATATCGAGGCGGAGGTCGAAGCGGACGGACATCGGGCCGTGGCGGTCATCGCCGGCGGGCATACGGATTTCGTCTTCGTGAGCCGCGACGGCGCTGCGCTGCTCGACAAACGCACCCCTGCGGGCTGTGACGAAGAGATGGGGGAGGTGCCCCTGACCCTGGCCCGGGTGTGGGATTTCGCCATGACTTCGCCCGTGGACGAACTGCGCTTCATCCTCGAAACCCGCCGCCTGAACATGGCCGCCGCCGAGCGGTCGCTGGCCGGGGAGTACGGTCACTGCGTGGGCCGCACGCTGCGCTGCGACCGGGAGCGGAAGGTGATGGGCGACAGTCTCTTCACCCGGATTCTATCCTATACCTCGGCGGCCTGCGACGCCCGGATGGCCGGGGCGATGATCCCCGTGATGAGCAATTCGGGCAGCGGTAACCAGGGCATCGCCGCGACGCTTCCCGTGGCGGTCTATGCCGACGAAGTGCACGCTTCGGAGGAGCGGACGATCCGGGCGCTGGCCTTGAGCCACCTGACGGTGATCTACATCAAGCAGAGCCTCGGGCGGCTGTCGGCCCTGTGCGGCTGCGTGGTGGCGGCGACGGGGTCGAGCTGCGGCATCACCTACCTGATGGGCGGCGGCTATGGACAGGCGGCCGCAGCGGTGAAGAACATGATCGCCAACCTGACGGGGATGATCTGCGACGGCGCCAAGCCCAGCTGCGCGATGAAACTCACGAGCGGCGTCTCGACGGCCGTGCTTTCGGCCATGATGGCTATGGACGGACGCTGCGTCAGTCCCGTCGAGGGGATCATCGAGGAGGATGTGGACCGTTGCATCCGCAACCTGACGGCCATCGGCCGCGAAGGCATGGACGAAACCGACCGGCTCGTGCTCCGGATAATGACCAACAAATGCTGATTATGAGATACCTTACCCTGAAAACCCGCTTGCTGGCGCTGTCGCTGCTGGCCGCGACATGCGCTGCGGCGCAGCCCACTCCGGCGGAGATCGCCGCACGGCCCGAGCGTTCGGCCGGAATTTACCACTCCTACGAATACCTGCCCGGTCCCGCCGCGCCGGTTCCCGCGGGTTACGAACCTTTTTATATCAGCCATTACGGCCGTCACGGCAGCCGTTACCACTCGAAAGAGAAGGCTTACGCCCAGCCTCTCGACGCTCTGCGACGGGCCGCCGGGGCCGGCAAGCTGACTCCCAAAGGGCAGGAGGTGCTGGCGAAGGTCGAGGCGCTGGCCGAGGATGCGCGCCTGCGTTACGGGGATCTTTCGCCCCGCGGAACCGCCGAGCACCGGGGCATCGCCGAGCGCATGTATGCGGCTTATCCCGGGGTCTTCTCGACCGACGGCGGCCGCGTGTGCCGCGTCGAGAGCCGTTCGACGCTCGTGCCGCGCTGCATCCTGAGCATGGCGGCCTTCAACGAACGCCTCAAAGAGCTGAATCCGGCGATCACGACCACCCGCGATGCGAGCGGCCGTTATCTCGACTATATGGCGCGGGGAAACTCGATAACGCTCGTCCACGACGAGATTGAGGCGGTTGCCGACAGTCTGAGCCGGGCGCGGCTGAATCCCGACCGCCTGGTGCGGTCGCTTGTCACCGATCCCGGAGTGATCGGGGAGCCGTTGAAACTGATGCAGCGGCTTTTCCTGCTTGCCGGCATCGTCCAGGACGTCAGCCACCTGGGCATCGAGCCGTTCTACGACATCTTCACCGATGAGGAGCTCTACACGCTCTGGGAGTGCGAGAACGCCCTCCGCTATATGCAGATGGGCCCTTCGGCCCGCTTCGGAGGGCCGATCGTCGCCGATGGCGGCGCGCTGCTGCGCAATATCGTCGAGACGGCCGACGAGGTCGTCCGGGGAGAGTCGGACCTTTCGGCCTCGCTGCGTTTCGGGCACGACACCTGCATAACGCCCATGCTGGCCCTGCTGGGGGTCGAGGGCGCTGCGACGCGCGTGGAGTCGCTCGATGACGTCGCCGCGGCGTGGAATGCCCAGACCGTGACGCCGATGGGCACCAACATCCAGTTCGTCTTCTTCCGCAATCCCGCGACGGACGACGTGCGGGTCCGCGTGCTGCACAACGAGCGCGACGCCCGGCTGCCGATCCCCGGCGGCCCCTATTATTCGTGGAGAGAGCTGAAAAAGTACTGCAAATCGCTTTACGAGTGATTCTCCGGACCGGTTGAAAATGAAACGTGCAGCCTCCGCAGGGGCTGCACGTTTTTATTGTCGGACGCGGGGTCAGTGGAAGATCGTCTTGACGATGATGTCCGTCGCACCTTGATGACGCGTGGTGTAGTCCTTGGCGATGCGGCTGGTCTTTTGCAGGAACTCCTCGTTGTCGCGCAGGGGGATGAACCACGTCCGCAGCTGCTCGTAATCGGCGACCGATCGCGCTGCGCCGAGCGTCACCAGATCGCGGGCCTCCTTGAATTTCCGGTAGTTGGGGCCGAATGCTACCGGAAGACCGAACGTCGCGGCTTCGAGCGTGTTGTGGATGCCGACGCCGAATCCGCCGCCGATGTAGCTCCACGTCGCGTAGCCGTAGACCGATGCGAGGATACCCACGGTGTCGAGGATCAGCACCTGGCGCGAACCGTACGTCGTGCGGGGCGTACACTGCGTGTAGCGCAGGGCGCCGCCCTTGACCTCGGCCGTGAGGCGTGCGATGCGGCTCTCGTCCATCTCGTGGGGCGCGACGACGAATTTCACGCGGGGATTGTCGTTGATCAGCCGGATCAGCAGCTCCTCGTCGGGCTCCCACGTGGACCCCGCGACGAACAGCCGGTCGTCGGCCTTGAAACGCTCGATGACATCGATGTGCTTGGCCGTCCGGGCGATCTCGGCGACGCGGTCGAAGCGCGTGTCGCCGGCCACCAGCACGTTGTCGAAGCCCAGTGTCGCCAGCAGTTTCTTCGACTCCTCGTTCTGCACGAACATCACGTCGAACGACTCCAGCGCCTGCCGCCACATGCCGCCGTAGGGGCGGAAGAAGACCGAATTGCGCCGGAAGATGGCCGACACGACGTAGGTGCGGACCTTGCGGCGGCGCAGTTCGCGCAGCAGGTTGAGCCAGTATTCGTATTTGACGAAGATGGCGATCTCGGGGCGGGCGATGTCGAGGAACCGGCGGGCGTTGCGCGGCGTGTCGAGGGGCAGGTAGAAGATGTAGTCGGCGCCCTTGTAGTTCTTGCGGATCTCGTAGCCCGAAGGCGAGAAGAAGGTGACGAGAATCTTGTATTCGGGACGGGTTTTGCGTATCTGTTCGATGATGGGACGCCCCTGTTCGAACTCCCCGAGCGATGCGACATGCACCCAGACGATCCGGGCGGAGGGGTCGATTGCTTCCCGCATGCGGCGGAAAAGGTCTTTGCGGCCTTCGATCCAGAGCCGGGCCTTCTGATGACGCGGCGCCACGAGGCGTATGGCCCATACATAGAGAAGCAGACCGAAATTATAGAACCACATCGGTATTTACGGTGTTGAGGTTTTCAGTTTGTTGTTCCCTGCGCCCTGTCCGCGTCGGGAAGTTCTTTTTTCAGTCCGGCAAAGATAGCACAATTTGTCGGAACTGCAAAATTACCAGTTGTATTCCAGCGCATTTTCGATCAGCTCGACGCGGATCGTTCCGTCGGGAAACGCCTCGGCCGAGGCCAGGTCGAACTGCACTTCGCCCTCCCAGCCCGTCGCACGCAGGTAGCCGGAGGCGGCGCGGCTCAAGGCCCGGAATTTCCGCTGTGTGGCGGCTGCCTCGGGTGGCGTGAGCGACCCCGCCCGGCGGGTCTTGACCTCCACGAAGTGCAGGACGCCCTCTTTCAGGGCCACGTTGTCCAGTTCGTCGCGGCCCTGACGCCAGTTGAGGGCGCGGATGTCGTACCCCGCGCGGCGGAGGTGTTCGGCCGCGGCGCGCTCGCCGGCCTGTCCCGTTTCGGCCGCCGTCGTCAATGGATGATGCGTTGGATGGTGTTGGCGCGCTCCATAGCGTTTTTCAGCCCTTCGGCATCGTCGCGTTCGAGCATCCGGCGCATGATCTGCAGCTGGTGGATGTGCTCGCGCAGGACGTCCAGCACGTTGTATTTGTTCTGCAGCAGGATCGGCACCCACGTCGCCGCGGAACTCTTGGCCAGACGCACCGTGCTTTCGAAACCGCCGCCCGCCAGGTCGAAGATGTGGCGCTCCTTGCGCTCCTTTTCGAGCACCGTAAGGGCCAGCGCGAACGACGTGACGTGGGAGATGTGCGAAACGTAGGCCGCGTGCAGGTCGTGCTCCTCGGGGTCCATGTAGACCGCCGGACAGCCCAGCGTGCGGAAGACCCGCTCGACGACCGCCAGCGCGTCCTTGTCGCTGCGGACGGTGTCGCACAGCACCACGCTGCGCCCCGTGAAGGCGCCCCGCTGGGCGGCTTTCGGACCGCTGTACTCCGTGCCCCACATCGGGTGTGCGGCGACGAAGCGTCCGCGGCGCGCATGCATCGAGATCACCTCGCACAGCTCGCTCTTGATCGAACCCATATCCATCACCACCTGCTTGTCGTTCACGCGGTTGAGGGCCTTGACGGCCATCAGCGGAATGGTGTCGGCGGGGGTGGCCAGCACCACGAGGTCCGCCTCGGTGATGCCCTCGTCGAACGTCACCATGCGGTCCGCGAGCCCCAGCCGCAGGGCCTCGGCGGCGTGTTCTTCGGAGTTCTCCACCCCGAGTATCTCCTCCGCGAGCTCATGGTCGCGCAGGGCCAGGGCGAACGAGCCTCCGATAAGACCCATGCCCGCAATCAGTACTTTCATAGCGGATATACCTATTTATAATAAAAAAGAGAGGTCGCCGCCCGGTTCGACTTCGAACGTCTCGACCCCCTTGCGGAACATCCGCATCGGGCGTTTGCCGATCAGCTCCAGTTTTCCGTCCTCCAGCCGCAGCATGCACCCTTCGCGCAGTCCGGCCACCCAGCGGCGCGGATTGGCCTCGATATATTCGAGGATGCGCTGCTCGCGCGTTTCGCCCGCGTGTCCCTCGGGATTGGCGTCGAGGTAGTGGGGATTGATCTGGAATTTGACGGCCCCGACGGCCCCGAACGATTCGGGTTCCACGATGGGCATATCGTTTGTGGTGCAGATCGTCGGACAGCAGACATTGCTGCCGGCGGACCATCCGACGTAGGGAGTTCCGGCCTTGATTTTGCGGAGAATGGCCTTCATCAGACCCTGCTGCTGCATTTTTTGGGCCAGTGCGAAGGTGTTGCCGCCGCCAACGCAGACGGCTTCGGCCGTGCGGATCAGCGCGGCGGGGTCCTTGGCCCGGTGGACCGAACGGACGCGGATGCCGAGTTCGGCGAAACGCGCCTGTACCTTCTTCTCGTATTCGGCGTAGGAGAAGGTGACCGCGGCATAGGGCACGAAGACCACCTCGCGCACCCCGTCGAGGACGCGACCTATCTCGGGTAGCGGATAACGCAGGTATTCCTCGCCGGCATTGGTCGAATTCGAGATCAGAAGCAATTTCATAAGGCTATGGTTTTGAATGTATTAATTAAAATTTTGTGCTAAATGTCGAAAAAGTTGTGAATAAAAAATCGAGCCGTTTTGTCAAAAGTAATAAAAAAAGTGTTACTTTTGCGCAAAATTGCTCTGGAAATGCATGAGAACTATTTCCAAATAATTGTTTAACTAAAAACTTAAAATTATGTCAGAAGTTCAATCAAAAGTTGTCGAGATCATCGTCGACAAGCTGGGTGTCAAGGAGTCGGAGGTAGTCCCCGAAGCAAGCTTCACCAACCACCTGGGCGCAGACTCGCTCGACACTGTAGAGCTGATCATGGAGTTCGAGAAGGCTTTCGATATCCAGATCCCGGATGAGGACGCTGAGAAGATCGCTACCGTAGGTGACGCCATCACTTACATCGAGGAGCACAAGAAATAATTTTTTCTCTTTTAGAAATCGTTCACGGCCAACAAAGCCTTAAATTTATGACAGGAAGAAGAGTAGTTGTTACGGGCATCGGTACGATCAACCCGCTCGGTAATAATATAGAGGAGTATTTTTCGAATCTGGAGAAGGGAGTCAGCGGTGCCGCACCGATTACTCATTTCAATGCCGAAAAATTTAAGACCCAATTTGCTTGTGAAGTAAAGAATTACGACCCGGCTCAGTATTTCGACCGCAAGGAGGTCCGCAAATACGACCTGTTCACCCAGTACGCCCTGATCGCCGCCACGCAGGCCGTGGAGGATTCGGCCCTCGATCTCGAGAAGGTCGACAAGGAGCAGGTGGGTGTTATCTGGAGCTCGGGCATCGGAGGAATCAAGTCTTTCTTCGATGAGTGTCTGGGCTGGGCCGCCGGGGACGGTACCCCGCGGTTCAGTCCATTTTTTATTCCCCGCATGATCTCAGACATCGCAGCCGGTTTCATCTCCATGAAGTACGGCTTCATGGGCCCGAACTACTGCGTAGTGTCTGCGTGCGCTTCGTCGAACCACGGCATCACGGCCGCTTTCGACGCCATCCGCTACGGCAAAGCCGACGTGATGGTGGCGGGCGGTTCGGAGGCGGCGGTCAACGAACCTTCGGTCGGCGGCTTCAACTCCATGCAGGCGCTTTCGACGCGCAACGACGATCCGCAGCACGCTTCGCGTCCTTTCGACAAGGACCGCGACGGATTCGTGATCGGCGAGGGCGCCGGGGCGCTGATCCTCGAGGAGTATGAGCACGCCAAGGCCCGCGGAGCGAAGATCTACTGCGAGGTCATCGGCGGAGGCGCTTCGGCCGACGCCCACCACTTCACGGCTCCCCATCCCGAAGGCGAAGGGGCCATGAAGGCGATGCGCGACGCCATCAAGGACGCCGGCATCAAACCCGAGGACATCGACTATGTGAACGTACACGGCACTTCGACGCCGCTGGGCGATATTGCCGAGCTGAAGGCCGTCTCCAAAGTGCTGGGCGACCACGTGTACGACGTCAATATCTCCTCGACCAAATCGATGACGGGCCACCTGCTGGGTGCTACCGGAGCCATCGAGGCCCTGGCCTGCATCTTCGCGATGACGCACGGCGTGGTGCCCCCCACGATCAACTGCGAGAACCTCGACCCCGGGATCGACCCGAAACTGAACCTCACGCTCAACAAGGCGCAGAAACGCGACGTGAAATGCGCACTGAGCAACACGTTCGGATTCGGCGGTCATAACTCGACGGTCATTTTCCGCAAGCTCTAACCCCGTTAACGACCCGTGCCGTGATCGACTTTCTACTGCGTCCGCTGCGGCGGAATTACGGGCGTGACCGGGCGTATTACAGAATTGTCGATGATTTGTTCGGATTCATTCCGCACAACATCGAACTTTACAAGCTGGCTTTGATTCACAAGTCAGCTTCTTTGGTTTTGGAGGACGGCCGTTCGATCAACAACGAGCGCCTGGAGTATCTGGGCGACGCGGTGATCGAGGCCGTGACTTCGGACTATCTCTTCATCGAGTACCCCGACCGCGACGAGGGGTTCATGACCCAGCTGCGGTCGAAGATCGTGTCGCGCCAGTCGCTCAATGCGCTGGCGGTGAAGCTGGGGCTGGATGTCCATGTGATCTCGAACGGCGGGGCGGGCATTTCCCAGAAGCATATCTACGGCGACGCTTTCGAGGCGATGATGGGGGCGGTCTACCTGGATCAGGGGTATGAGTTTGTCAATCGGCTGCTGATCAATGATATATACCTCCGTTTCCTGGATTTGGAGGAGCTTACCGAGTCGGAGACCGATTTCAAGAGCCGCCTGATCGAGTGGAGCCAGAAAAACCGTCACCGGGTCGAGTTCCGCACGGAGCACGACAAGGGGTATGCGTCGAACCACCCGGTGTTCTGCTGTACGGTGCTGATCGACGATATGGAGGTGGGGCACGGCTCCGGGGAGTCGAAAAAGGAGGCCGAGCAGCGCGCGTCGTTCTCCGTGTCGCAGTACCTGAGCGACGAACAGTGCGCCTCGCTGCTGGATCGGGTGGACCGCCAGTTGTTCCGATGAAAAATATCCACGATAAAATGGCCGCACGGGGTGCGGAAGCGCTGGACGATGCCGAGCTGCTGACCCTGCTCACCGGCGACGGGCAGGCGGCCCGGGCGTTGCTCGAGGCTTACGACGGTTCGCCGGCGCGTATCGCCGCAGAGTCGGAAGCCCGCCTGCGCATGGTCGGCGGGCTGGGGCTGAAACGGGCCCGGCTGCTGCTGGCGGCCGCGGAGTTCGGACGCCGCGCGGCGGCGGACCGGGCTGCGGAAGCCGATTTCGTGACGACGAGCGACGACGTGGTTCGGCTGTTCCGGCCGCAGCTGGAACGACTCGCGCACGAGGAGTGCTGGGTGGTCTATCTCACGGCGTCGAACCGCATCATCGAACGCCAGCGCGTGAGCCAGGGCGGGGTGACGGGCACGGTGGTCGACCACCGGTTGATCGTCAAACGGGCGCTGGAGCTGCTCGCCACGCAGCTGATCCTGATCCACAACCATCCTTCGGGCACCCCCGAGGCGAGCGGGCAGGACAAGACGCTGACCGAACGGGTCGCGCGCGCCGCGGAGCTGTTCGACATCCGCCTGCTGGACCACATCATCATCGCCCGCGAGGGGGATTACTCATTTCGCCGCGAAGGGTTGATCGGGCAGTAGATCTTCCGAGGGGGGGGGTAAAATAAAGGGGCTGTCTAACAAGTCCCCGAAAATGAAAATCACCCCTGCCAAAGCTTGTTCTGACGGGGGTGAAATCGTAAAATTCGGACTTGTTAGACAGCCCCTTCGGCTTTCGGGAGGAAAGTCCGTCAATAGAAAATCCGGTGCTTTTCGGTCTCCTTGTAGCCTCGTTCGGAAATGATTGTTTCATTGCCGTCCTTTCGTTGGAAACACTCCACCTCCTGAGACCAGATGACCTCGGTGATCCGTCCATCGACCTGCTTCCATTCGATCCGCTCGTTCAGGGCTCTGAAACTGATAATTGATCCGTCGGGTAATTGCTGGATCATGAACTCGCTCTCGTCCGGATAGCTGTTCGTCAGATGGGCGCTGCGTTTGCCCAGCCGCCCGATTCCGGAGAGTACCGCACCCATGGAGAAGTCGGTGTCCTCGATGTCGGGGCATACCTCGAACAGGAGTGCATTGAGGTCGAGGTTGCACAATGCGGGCGTGTTGGACAGGTCGGTGTGGTATTCGAATTCGTAGCTGAAATCGACTTCCTGCCCCATATAGATGTCGAGACCGGTGAGGTCGTTGCCGTTCCAGTGGCAGATCGTGCGCGGGTAGTAGTGGGTATCGTCGCCCTCGTAGGTGCACTCCTTGCAGCAGCCGTTGCCGTTGTAGGCGAAGGTCCAGCGTTCGGGACCGTTGTCGCTTCGGGCGGCGACGGCGCGCCCTGCATCGTCGAGCGTGACGGTGTACGATTCCTTTTCGGGCGATTCCGTCGTTTCGGCGGACAGTTTCAAGGTTTTGGCGTCGGGGTAACTGATCCGAAGGACCTCATCCATGACATCGGCCGTGTTCTCCGGGGTGTCGTCCCATTCGTACTTTATGAGGCGTCCGGCATCGTCGTATGCGAAGTGGCTGGTCGAAGTCCATCGCTCCGGGTCCGAATCGCCGCTGTTTCGGATTGTCTGCTGGCGGCTTTCGATGCGCGTTATCCGGTTGGCCGGCATCGGTTCGACGGGGTTGTCCGAGCCCTCCTGCGTGACGGTGATCTCGATCTTCGACGTGCCGCACGTGATGACGATCGTCGCCGAACGCGACGCTTCCGACGTGTTGGATTCGAGTGTGATCTTCAGCGTGTAGCTGCCTGCGGCGTCGCCGCGGTCGGGCGAGATTCCGATCCAGTCGGGGGCTTCGGCTCGGGTCTTTTCGGCGATCGTCGAGGTCCACGCTCCTCCGGTCGTGAAGGTCACGCCCCGGGCGGCCTGCGTGTCGTCGGCCGTGACGGTCTGTTCCAGCTGCCGGGTGTCCGGGACCTTGATCTGCCCGAAATCGCCCGAATAATCCTCGTCGCTGTCGCTGCACGATGCGAGCAGCGCGGCGGCCATGAAGGCCATGAAAAATCTTGCTGTTTTCATTTTTATTTTGTTTTAAAGGGTGTTTCCATCCCGGCAAACAAAAGGCGCAGGCAACATTCCATATCCACATGTGAGGTATTGGACGACCCGAATGGTAGAATGATGGAATATGCCCACGCTGAAAAACAGCGAGAGCATCAACCTTTGTTCCTTACCATTCGCGAAAGTGTCCAATTTTCACATGTAAGAAAAAAGCCGATGCGCTTTTTATCGTCGTATGTCGGCGGCCCTCGCAGGCTGCCGGCACAAATATAGAAATAAAATCCGTACCGACGGCGGCTTTTTCCATTTATTTTGTACTTTTGTAATTCGGTAAATCAGTAAAGTAAAACAGATTGCGATGACTCAGGAAGAACTTTTCAAGAAACTGGTCGCCCATTGCAAGGAATACGGTTTCGTATTCCCCTCGAGCGAGATATACGACGGACTCGGTGCCGTATACGATTACGGCCAGAACGGCGTGGAGCTGAAGAACAACATCAAGCGCTACTGGTGGGATTCGATGGTCAAACTGCACGAGAACATCGTCGGCATCGACGCCGCGATCTTCATGCACCCCAAGACCTGGGAGGCTTCGGGACACGTCTCGGCGTTCAACGACCCGCTGATCGACAACAAGGATTCGAAGAAGCGCTACCGGGCCGACGTGCTGGTCGAGGAGTGGCTCGCCAAGCAGGACGAGAAGATCGAGAAGGAGGTCGAGAAGGCCCGCAAGCGCTTCGGCGCCGATTTCGACGAGGCCAAATACCGCGAAACGTCGCCCCGTGTGGCGGAGACTGCGGCTAAGCGCGACGAGGTGCACAAGCGGTTCGCCGATGCGCTGAACGCCAACGACCTCGCGGAGCTGCGCCAGATCATCGTCGACTGCGAGATCGCCTGCCCGATTTCGGGTACCCGCAACTGGACCGAGGTGCGGCAGTTCAACCTGATGTTCTCGACGCAGATGGGCTCCACGGCCGAGGGCGCGAACACCATTTACCTGCGTCCCGAGACGGCGCAGGGCATCTTCGTCAACTTCCTGAACGTCCAGAAGACCGGCCGCATGAAGATTCCGTTCGGCATCGCGCAGATCGGCAAGGCTTTCCGCAACGAGATCGTGGCCCGTCAGTTCATCTTCCGCATGCGCGAGTTTGAGCAGATGGAGATGCAGTTCTTCGTGCGCCCCGGGACCGAAATGGGGTGGTGGTACGAGTGGAAGAACACCCGCATGGC
Organism: uncultured Alistipes sp.; assembly: GCA_949840605.1. The sequence continues at coordinate 788 of CATKXN010000053.1, read as the reverse complement.
CTGGCACCGTGCGCTGGGCTTCGGCGACGACAACTACCGCTTCCACGACCACGACAAGCTGGCGCACTACGCCAACGCCGCCACCGACATCGAGTATAACTTCCCGTTCGGCTTCAAGGAGGTCGAGGGTATCCACTCGCGGACGGATTTCGACCTGGGCAGCCACCAGAAGTTCTCCGGCAAGAAGATCCAGTATTTCGATCCGGAGACGGGCGAAAGCTATGTCCCCTATGTGGTCGAGACCTCGATCGGCGTGGACCGCATGTTCCTGCAGGTGATGTCGGCGGCCTATACCGAGGAGAAGCTCGAAGGCGGCGACTCGCGCGTCGTGCTGAAATTCCCGGCTGCACTGGCTCCGATCAAAGTCGCCGTGCTGCCGTTGGTCAAGAAGGACGGCATGCCCGAGGTGGCGCAGCGGATCGTCGATCTGCTGAAATACGACTACAACGTCGTTTACGACGAGAAGGATTCCGTCGGCAAGCGTTACCGCCGTCAGGACGCCATCGGCACGCCGTTCTGCGTGACGGTCGACGGACAGACGCTGGAGGACGGCACCGTCACGGTGCGCCACCGCGATACGATGGAGCAGGAGCGCGTGCTGATCGAGTCGCTTCCGTCGCTGGTCGACGAGGAGTGCTCGTACCGCAGGCTGTTCAAAATGCTGAACCTCTGATTTGGGCCGCATTCTTGCCATAGACTACGGGACCCGGCGCACGGGGATTGCCGTGAGCGATCCTCTGCGCCTGATCGCCGGAGGGCTGGAGACGGTGCCGACGAAAGAGCTGGAG
>CATKXN010000052.1 GCA_949840605.1 uncultured Alistipes sp. | reverse complement strand
ACTGGTCTGCGTGACCACGAGTCCGGCCACGCGGCCCTGAAGCATCTGGTCGATGGAGGTCATGGCCGGCATGAGGATGTCGTCGGCCTTGACCGTCGTGTAGGAGCCGGCCATGTCGCGTTTGCGGACGGTCTGATAACCGGTCACGACGACGTCGGCGATCTGCTTCTCGTCCTCCTCCAGGACTGCGTCCATCACGCTGCCCCGCAGGGGAAGTTCGAGGCGTTTCATGCCGATGAAACTGAACGCCAGCGTCGGTTTGGCGGGCATATTCTCCGCCGCGGGCAATGTCAGCGTGTAACGGCCGTTCCGATCGGTCGTCGCGCCGATGTGTGTTCCTTTCAGGAGCACGTTGGCTCCGGGAACGACCAGTCCCGAGGCATCCCTGACACAGCCGGAAACGGTCCTGGCGGCAGGTTGTCCGGATGCGGCCCGGGACTGACTCCGAGCGTGCGCCGGTTGCATGCAGGGGCATACCAGAAGCACGGCAAGTCCCCAGGCGCAGAAAACTGAAGATAAATGTCGCATGTGTCGTTCTTGTAAAACCGATCGCACACGAAAGACAAAAGGCTGTCTAAGACCGTCTTTTGTCCTCCGATGCACAATCCCGGATTATTCGAGTGCGTCTTTGACGATGATCGTAAATACGTAGGAAGCAAACTCTTCCTTGACCGAATAGGTCTTGTAGGTCTTGTAGGAAGGATTGACCTTGTCGTATTCGTATGAGAGATACATATCGGAAGCCGCCATGCTCCAATATTCTTCAGGCCTGCTCCATATTCCGCCCGACTGATAAACCGAGGGAGGAACAAGACACAGATAGGTGCGGACGATTGGGGCGATGTTATCACCCGCCTGGTAGGGAGGCGCCACGGCACTGAGCGTAACACGGAAATTCTTCATGCCGAGCGTACTGCGCGTGGTGATCTCCGAGCAGCTCATCCAAGCGACATTCTGCCTCCCGTCGATATCATCACCATACGAAGCCGTGTAAATGACGTTCACCGGTACGAATTTCAGGCCCTCGCCTCCGACGACCTTCAGATCGAACATGTTCTTGTCCGTCAGCTTGCCGTCCTTGTCGTAGATAAAGCCCGCTTTCGAGACGGTGATCTCCGAGCCCAGGTCGCACTCGGCAATGAAGAAACCGGGTTCGGCGCCGAAGTAGCGGACCGGCACCTCGACCGTGGCCTCAGTGCTGTTCAGGTCGCTGAACGTCAGCGTGCTCTCGGTTCCGCGGGTATTCAGCTGATCGGAGGCGATCCGAAGGGTGAAGTTCAGGGTGTAGAGTTTCGTCTCGTCATCCTGCACGGGCGACAGGCGTCCCGGCTTCTCGAGCCACTCGGGCCACCCGGTCGTCTGCTCCAGATCCCACGGAAAATTGGCCGCGACGGTGATGTCGGCGTAGAACATCTCCGCGCCGTTCGAATCGAGCACGACGGCCGACACCTCCTGGCCCTTGTCGTTATAGATTTTGAGTTCGCGTTCGAGCGCGTCACGCGTCACTTTGAAAGCAAACGTCTCGCTGCCGATAGTCAGCGTAAGGTCGGCGACATCCGACTTTTCGAAAGAGGCTCCGGTATCGGCGACCGTATAGTCCACGCTCTGCTTGCCGGCGGCGCCCGACTCGGCGGAGAGCTGGCACCAGGCGGCCGAGGAGGTCAGCGTCCAGCTGTCGAAAGCCTCGAATTCGAATTTTCCGGTATCTCCGGCTTTGACGGTCCGATCGGCCAGAGCCGGCGTTTTCACATAGATCGTTTCGGTCTCTCCGGAGTCGGAGCAGGCCGAGGCAAGGCTCGCAGCACCGAGTACCAAGCTCGCTGCGACGTTGAAAAAGAAAAGTTTCTTCATGCTGAAAAAAGATTGAAAAAGTGTGTGAATTATTAGAGGACGCTCCGCCTTTCCGGCGGGAATAAAACGAAAACACCCGGATCATCGTCGATGCAAAGCATCGAGGACGATCCGGGTACGAGACTTGGGTCCGGGCGCGGAGTCAACCTCCGGCAGACTTATTTCAACTGCGGAGAGACGACTGAATTCCCCCCCCCTACAATATTTAATATAATACTATGACACGCCATCAGCCTACAAAAATGCTATACGGCAACTCGCTGTGCGAGACCCGGCTTTCATATGGTGTTCTGAAAGCCATTTTACACCGTTTCTGAATTTTTCGGGTTGCAATGTACGCAATTTATCATTTACTTCCAAAAAAATTCGTCGTTTTCATATGATTTTCGTTCTCATGCCTTCGTCGGATTCCATTTTCACCCGCCTCCTGTGTGGGTTTAGTGCGAAATTTGCCGTATCTTGCAGAAAATTCGAACTCATGACCGAACGACTGCACTTCAGACCCTTCAAATCCCGCACCGACAAAGGCTGGGACGAAGCGTGGGCCCTCTACCAGACCTCCTTCCCCGACTGCGAACGCTGGAACGCCGCCGACTACGACCGCGCGTTCGGCGACCCGCATTTCGAAGCCGACGGCATCTGGCGCGGCGAAGAGTTCATCGGCATCCTCTTCCATTGGATAGCCGGGAATTTCCACTACGTCGAGCATCTGGCCGTGTCGCCCCGCCTGCGCGGGCAGCACATGGGGTCGAAAGCCCTCGCGGCATTCGCAGAAGGCCGGCGCGTCATTCTGGAAATCGACCCCCCGGAGGACGAAATATCCATCCGGCGTCTGCACTTCTACCAACGGCTCGGATTCGTCGACAACCCCCAGGAGTATGTCCACCCCTCGTTCCGGAAACCGTTCCATGCCCACCGGCTCGTGCTGATGAGCCGCCCCGGGCCCCTCACGAACGAAGAAGCCCGCGATTTCGCGGACTTCGTGCGGGAACGGGTGCTGCGCTATTCGGAGCATGAAGCCCCGACGCTGCCCCGGCTGCCGTAAGACGGCCGTTACAGCATCCCGACCAGGTATTTCGTGACGTAATAACCGCCCACGAGCAGCCAGACGTACAACAGTCCCGCCAGCACGAAAGGCTTGGCACCGGCCTGCTTGAATTTGGCGAGGTTCGTCTCGGCGCCCAGCGCCGTCATGGCCATCGTCAGCAGGAAGGTGTCGGCGTACTCGATGGCGCCGTTCAGCGGAATCTCCCGGACGCTCTCCACGCCGAAGAGGTATTGCAGCAGCGAATTGAGGCAGATGACCCCGATGAATCCGAACGCGAACCACGGCACGGCGATCCGGCTCTTCTCCTTTTTGCCCCCGGCGCTCTTCCGGCGGCCCGCCAGCACGAACCCCATGACGACCAGCACGGGAGCCAGCAGCATGACGCGGATCATCTTGGTGATGGTGGCCGTTCCGGCGATTCCGAGCGCATCGGTCGGGTCCATCGCGTTGCCCGCCCCGGCCACATGGGCCACCTCGTGGAGCGTGCTGCCCGTATAGACTGCCACACCGGTATCGGTCAGTCCGTCGAGCATCCCCGTGCGGTACATGACGGGGTAGAGGAACATCGAGAGGGTTCCGAAGAGGACGACCGTGGAGACGGCGATGGCGGTCTTGTAACCCTCGCACCTGACGACCGGCTCGGCACCCAGCACGGCCGCCGCCCCGCAGATGGCGCTGCCCGTCGAGGTCATCAGCGCCGTATCGCGGTCCATTTTCAGCAGACGGCCCAGCAGGACGCCTCCCAGGATGGTGACCGTGACGACGATCAGATCGACGGCGACGGCCGGAATGCCGACAGCCGCCACCTCGGTCAGCGTCAGGCGGAATCCGTAAAGGACGATGCCCCAGCGGAGCACCTGCTTCGTACAGAACCGGATGCCCGGCACCCATGTTTCGGGCAGTTTGTTGCGCAGGCTGTTGGCATAGAGCATGCCCAGCACGATACCGACGATCAGCGGGCTGAACGAGAGCCGCCTGACGACGGGGACCTCGGCGATGTAGAACGCCGCGAACGAAAACAGCGCGATCAGCAGAATTCCGTGGAGCGTATTCGCCCGGTTGCCTTTTTCCAACATATCCTCATTTTTATAATACGTGATACGATAACTTTCTCTTTACTAACGGAGCAAAGGTCGCATCTTTTATCGGGATATGAAACAAAAAGTCGTTATCTGCAATAACCTGAAGTTATAACAAATCGTGAATCAGCGGTTCGCCCGGGCGAAATCGACGAACTGCCGGACCAGCCGTGCGGGTTCGGCCTCCGCGTGCACGAAGTTGAAATCGCGGGAGAAGGACAGCCCCTCGATGTCGACGATCCGCAGCGCCCCGCTGCGCAGTTCGTCCACCACCGAAGTCACCGACACAATGGCCAGGACGTCGCTGTTGCGGACGAAGGCTTTGATGCCCTCGGTCGTGCCGAGACGCATCACCACGTCGAGCTGCGAAAGGCGGATGCCCTTGGCGGCGAGAGCCGCGGAGATCACCTCGAGAGTTCCCGAACCGTTCTCGCGCAGCACGAGAGGCGTCGAAAGCAACTGTTCGGGGGTCAGCGATTCGGTGCGGGCGTACCGGCCGCCCGTGCGGGCCACCAGCACCAGTTCGTCGGGCGCGAAGAAGGTATAATGCAGCCCCTGCCGGCGGCTGACGCTCTCGACCATGCCCAGGTCGACGGCATGTTCCCCGAGCGCCTGCTCGACCTCGTGACTGTTGCCCGAGAGCAGCGAGACCCTCACCCCGGGAAACCGCGCCGTAAAACGCGCAAGGATGGGCGGCAGGAGATACTGGGCAATGGTCGTGCTGGCCCCCAGCCGCAGTTCGCCCTCGGTGAGGCTTGCGCAGAGGCTCATTTCGTATTCCAGGCGGCGGTAGTCGTCGGCCAGCCGTTCGGCGGCTTCGAGCATCGTGCGCCCGGCATCGGTCAGCTCCAGACGGCTGCCGCGGCGGGCGAAAAGCTGCACCTTATAACGGGATTCCAGCTCGCCGACGTGTTTGCTGACGGCGGGCTGCGAGATGTAGAGTTGCTCGGCGGTCCGGGTGAAACTCAGCGTCCGGGCCGCGGTGATGAAGACCTTGAGGCGGAAATCGTCCATGACATCAGCCGAGGTGTCCCTCCGCGGCGAACTCCTTCACCGAGCGGATGTAGTGGTCGATGGTCTCCTGCATCGAGACGAACGACTTGCCGCCCGCGGCGTTCTTGTGGCCGCCGCCGCCGAAGTACTTCCGCGCGAAGAGATTGACGTCGACGCCGCCCCGCGAGCGCAGCGAGACGCGGATGAACTTGCGGTGCGCCAGGAACATGGCCGACATCTTGACCTTCTTGATCGTGAGGGCGTAGTTGACGAACCCCTCGCTGTCGCCCTGCTGAAACTGGAAGCGACGCATCTCGTTCTCCATCAGCGACATGTAGGCCACCGTACCGTCCTGAATCACCTCCATCTTGCGGTTGATGGCATAGCCGAACAGCCGCGCACGCCCCTCGGTATAGGCGTTGTAGACGTTGTTGTGGATGTCGGGAATCGAAATGCCCTTCTCGACCAGCACGGCCACGGCGCGGAACAGCTCGGGGGTGAGGAACGAGAAGGCGAAATTGCCCGTGTCGGTCATCATGCCCACGTACAGCGTCTCGGCCATGCTGCGCGTGATGGCCCCGGTGCCGCACATCACCTCGACGATGCTGTAGACCAGGAAGCACGTGCTCGACGAATCAGGATGCGAGAACGAAAGGTCGAATCCCTCGTCGGGCGCGAGGTGGTGGTCGATCAGCACACGGCGGGCCGTGGTGTTGGCCTCGATGGTGTCGCTGAGGATCTCCAGCCGCGAAACGGCGTTGAAATCGAGGCAGAAGATCAGGTCCGCTTCGGCGATCGCCCTCTTCGCACGTCCTTCGGCGTCGGTCTTGAAGACCACGACTTCGTCGATGCCGGGCATCCAGTCGAGGAAATAGGGAAACTTGTTGGGAACGACGCACGTCACCTCGTGGCCCATCGTGCGCAGGACCTCGGCCCAGGCGAGCGACGACCCCACGGCGTCGCCGTCGGGATTAGTATGCGAGACGACGACGATCCGCTGCCCGGCGCGTGCGAGCATCTCCCGCAGGCGTTCGATATGTTCATTCGATAGCTTCATTCGGTTTCCTCCGCTTTGATGGACTCGGTAAAGGTACAAAAAAACCGGGATAAACCAACCCGCCTACCGGATATTCAGCAGCACGAGGTTGTCGAGGACGCTCCGCTGGGCCGTCTGCTGGAGGTATTCGGCCTGCTCGGCCGGCAGCTCCGCGGTGAAGTCCGTCTGGTAGGGGCGCAGGAAAATCGTCGTGAAAATGACGTTGGCCGCCAGATAGGTTCCCGGAACCCCGGGGTGGTAGCAGTCCGGACGGTAGAGGATGCAGTCGGGACGCTCGCGGCGCACCGTCCGCCACGCCATACCCACCGGAGCGCACCACGCGCCGTTGTCGTAAGCCATTTCGAGGTAGCTGGTCTTCAGCCGTTCCTGCATCCCCTCGTATCCGTTCGAGAGCGGGTATTCGGCCACGGGCTTGCGGTTGCCGTACTTGTGTCCCCAGGTCATGTAGAAGATCACCCGGGCGTCGGGCGAGGCGGCATGCACCAGACTGTCGAGCGTCCGGGCCGCGGGATAGACCTCGCGGGCCACCTGTCCGGTCGGCATCGCGGGGGCCGTGCTCTGCTCCTGCAGGACGACGTAGTCCCATCCGCCGTCGGCGAGGGCCTGCAGCAGCTTTTTGTTTTTCAGGTGCCCCGTGAAGCGTTCGCCGCCCTTGAGGAAGCGCGTGCAGGAGATTTTCATTTTCTGTGTCGAAGCGATCTTCTGCACCATCGCGGGCAGATCGTTGACATAGGTGAAGCTGTTGCCGACCCACAGCACCCGCAGGGAGTCCTGCGGCGTCCGGGCCATGCCGCCCAGGGGCAGCAGAATCAGCAGAAGACGTAAGGCGATCTTTATCATTTTTTTATAATTTTGGGTTGACGATGGTCGGCGGCGTATTTGCGGCACCAGGTCGAGATGCCGCATTCGTCGCATTTCGGGGCCCGTGCCACGCAGACGTAACGCCCGTGGAGGATCAGCCAGTGGTGGGCCAGGGGCAGCAGGCGGCCGGGAATATTCTTTTCGAGGGTCAATTCGGTCTGGAGGGGCGTTTTGGATCGCGTCGTGAGTCCGATGCGCTCCGAGACGCGGAAGACGTGCGTATCGACCGGCATCACCTCCTGCTGCCACAGCACCGCCCCCAGCACGTTGGCCGTCTTGCGGCCCACGCCGGGCAGGCGCTGCATCTGCTCCAGGTCGGAAGGCACCACCCCGCCGAACTCCGAACAGAGCATCCGGGCCATTCCCGCGAGGTTTTTGGCCTTGTTGTTCGGGTAGGAGATGCTCTTTATGTACGGATAGATCTCCTCGGCCGTGGCCTGGGCCATGTGGTGCGGCGTGGGAAAGGCTTCGAACAGCGCCGGAGTGGTCATGTTGACCCGTTTGTCGGTGCATTGCGCCGAAAGGATCACCGCCACCAGCAGCTGATAGGGATCGGCGTAGTGCAGTTCGCTCTCGGCCACGGGCATATGCTCCGAGAACCAGGCGATAATGCCGTCGTAACGCTCTTTCGTTGTCATATCCGTCTTTTTTTACGTCTGAACAGAATCTTTTTCACCAGCAGTCCGGGCCCTTCGGGACAGAGCAGCAGCCGCGGGCAGCCGCCGACGTCGCGCCGCCAGCGGGCGAGATATTCCCGCACGGAGCCCTCCCACGAAAGCACCCACAGGGCTACGGAACTCCGCCGCCGGAGGATGCGGAAGCGGTTGGCGCCCGTGCCGTAGCGGGCCTCGAACCAGAGACTGATGTCCATGAGCGAGTCGCAGAAGGCGATCCGCCGGCGGTAGGCCGTGCTGTGGCTCACGCTGTCGGGAAGCCGCCGGTGGACGGCCGTGATATCGGGCAGATAGCTTATGCGGCTGCGGACCGAGAACCAGAGCCACATCGGGGCGTCGTCGGTCTTCCATTCGGGATGCTCTTCGGGACGCACCTCGTCGTAATAGCGCGCGATCAGTTCGCGGCGGGCCAGCGTCGCGCAGTTGGCGATAGTCAGGCTGCACAGCAGGCGGTCGAAATCGGTGTAGTGGTCCGGATGATCGGGCTCCGTGCGGTCCGCGGCCTGCCAATAGTTCGAAGCGCGCGTATAGCACATGCCGCACTCCGGGTCGGCCTCCATCAGGTCGGCCTGCTTCTGCAGTTTCAGCGGATCGCACCACCAGTCGTCGCCGTCGAGGTAGGCGACGTATTTCCCGCGGCAGGCTTCGAACGTGCGGCGGTAGTTGGCGCGCCAGCCCACGTTCTCCGGCGAAGTCACCAGCCGGATGCGGTCCGGATAGCGTTCGGCGTAGTCCCGGCAAATCTCCGGCGTCCGGTCCGTGCTGCAGTCCTCGCCCAGCACCAGTTCGACGCCGAACGCGGTCTGCTGGGCGAGCACGCTCTCGACGGCCCGGGCGAGCCAGGCTTCGTGGTTGTAGGTGGTCATGCAGACCGATACGAGCGGGGTCTCCATCGGGATCAGAGTTTGGTCAGTTTGGCGAATTTGGCCAGCAGGGTCTTTTCGCCCGCATTGTCGAAAGCCACCACTAATTTATGATCCGTGGCGAGAGTCTCGATGCGCTGCACGATGCCCACGCCGAATTTCGGATGCTCGACGCGCTGGCCCACGGCATACTCGCCGCCCGCGGGAGCCGCATTCCCGGACGAAAGCCCGCCGTCCATCGCCTGGCGCACCCCGACGCGGCGCATGCCGTCGGTCGAAAGCCGCGGGGTCTCGACGAGAGCCGGATCGGGCGTCCCGGAACGCTGGGGCTGTGCGGCCCGCGCGAAACGCCGCGCAGGTCCCGACTCGCCGTCGGCGGGACGGCCGAAACCGCCGCCGCGCCCCCCGAAACCGCCGCCGTACGAGCCGCCGCGGCTGCCGGAGCCCCCGCCACTGCCGCCGAAACGGCTGCCGCCCTGCTGCTTCTGCTGGAAGCGGTAGTCGAAACGCCGGCGCAGTTCGTCGATGGCCGAAGGCGCTTCGCCGTCGTCGTCCCGGCGGCGCGGACGCACCTCCGCGAAATCGGCGTCGGACTCGACGTATCGGGGGTCGATCTCGCGCAGGAAACAGCTCGGGCGCGAAAACTCCATGTTGCCCCACTTGAAACGCATCTCGGCATAGGAAATCGTCGCGGAAACCTTGGCGCGGGTCAGAGCCACGTAGAACAGACGGCGCTCCTCCTCGATGCCGTCAGGCGATTCGGCCGCCCGCTGCGAGGGGAAGAGGTTCTCTTCGAGCCCCACGATATACACATATTTATATTCGAGCCCCTTGGCCGAATGGACCGTCATCAGCGTCACCTTGTTGTTGTCGTCGGGATTGTCCTTGTCCATGTCGGTCATCAGCATCACGTTCTGGAGCCACTCCTCGATGGTCGCCTCCTCCTCTTCGGGACGTTCGCCGTTGCGGATCTCGGCGTCGCACCGCTCCTTGAACTCCTGCATCGAGTTCAGCAGCTCCTCGATGTTGTCCAGCGCAGAGGTCGCCTCGGGGATGTTCTCGGCGCGGTAGGCGGCGATGATGCCCGACCGCGAAGCGATCTCCAGACCGAAATCGTAGAGCCCCTTGTCGTTGCGCGCGAGCGACAGCGCACGGATCATGGCGACGAAATCCGCCACCTTGCGGGCGATGGTCCGCTGCACGGGGTCCGAGACGGGCTCGGCGACCAGCGCGTCGACCGCCTCCCACATCGACAGCCCCCGCTCGGCGGCCAGCTGCGCGATGCGCTGCACGGTGGTGTCGCCAATGCCGCGGGCCGGATAGTTGACGATGCGCTTGAAGGCCTCGTCGTCGCGGGGATTGATGACCAGCCGGATGTAGGCCATCAGGTCCTTGATCTCCTTGTGGTCGTAGAACGACGAGCCCTTGTAGATGCGGTAGGGGATGCCGCGGCGGCGGAGGTTGTCCTCCAGCACGGCCGACTGGTTGTTGGTGCGGTAGAGGATCACCGCCTCCGACCAGTCGTCGTCCGCGGCGCGGACCTTGTCGCGCAGGTCCGTGACGACCATCTCGGCCTCCTCGCGGTCGGTGTAGGCTTTCAGAATGCGGATCTTGTCGCCCACGTCGCCCTCCGAGTAGCAGTGTTTCTCCATGCGCTTCGAGTTGCGGGCGATCACCGAGTTGGCCGCATCGACGATCGTGCGCGTCGAGCGGTAGTTCTGCTCCAGTTTGAAGACCATCGCCGAGGGATAGTCCTTCTTGAACGAAAGGATGTTCTCGATCTTGGCCCCGCGGAACGAGTAGATCGACTGCGCGTCGTCGCCCACGACGCAGACTTTCGAGTGCGTCTGCGAAAGGCGGCGGATGATCGTGTACTGCGCATAGTTGGTGTCCTGGTACTCGTCCACCAGGATATAGCGGAACAGCTCCTGGTAGCGGGCCAGCACGTCGGGGCAGTCGCGCAGCAGGATGTTGGTCTGCAGAAGCAAATCATCGAAGTCCATCGCGCCGTTGCGCTTGCAGCGCTGGCAGTAGATGTTGTAGATGTTGCCGAATTCGGGAATCTGCGCCTGCCGGTCCTCGGCGGCATAGACCGAGTTGGCGAGGTAGGCGCCGGGCGTCACGAGGCAGTTCTTGGCGTAGGAGATGCGCGAAGCCAGCACGTTGGGCTTGTACTTCTCGTCCGGGAGGTTCAGCTCGCGGACGATGGTCTTGATGAGGTTCTTGCAGTCCGAGGGTTCGTAGATCGTGAACGAATCGGTGAAGCCGATCCGCCCGGCGTTCTCCCGCAGGATGCGCGAAAAGACCGAGTGGAACGTACCCATGCGGATATAGCGGCTGCGGTTGTCGGGCAGCATCTGCGCGATGCGCTGGCGCATCTGCTCGGCGGCCTTGTTGGTGAAGGTCAGGGCCAGGATGTTGAACGGCGCCACGCCCTGCTCGATCATGTATGCGATGCGCGAGGTGAGCACGCGGGTCTTGCCCGAGCCGGCTCCCGCGATGATGAGCGAGGGGACGTCGTAGTTCACGACGGCATCGTACTGGGCGGGGTTCAGCCCCCGCAATATCGGAGATTCGTTGGATTCCATGACCGCAAAGTTAATAAGAAATGAGGAAGAATTTTCCAAAGAAAATAATATCTTTGCATGGCGAACGTTAAAAGGTTAACTCCGACAATACTACAACAAGCATAAAACCATGAGCGAAGTCATCAACATCAAAGAACTCAACGAGCGTATCGAACGCGAAAGCGTCTTCGTCGATACGCTCCGCACCGAAATGGGCAAGGTCATCGTGGGACAGAGCCATCTGGTGGACACCCTGCTGATCGGACTGCTATCCAACGGCCACATCCTGCTCGAAGGCGTGCCGGGACTGGCCAAGACGCTGGCCATCACCACGCTGGCCAAAGCCGTCGACGCCGGATTCTCGCGCATCCAGTTCACCCCCGACCTGCTGCCCGCCGACCTGATCGGTACGCTGATCTACTCGCAGAAGAACGAGGATTTCGTCGTCCGCAAGGGTCCGATCTTCGCCAATTTCGTGCTGGCGGACGAGATCAACCGCTCCCCGGCCAAGGTGCAGTCGGCGCTGCTCGAGGCCATGCAGGAGCGTCAGGTGACCATCGGCGACAACACCTACCCGCTGCCCCAGCCGTTCCTCGTGCTGGCCACGCAGAACCCCCTGGAGCAGGAGGGAACCTACCCGCTGCCCGAGGCGCAGGTCGACCGCTTCATGCTCAAGGCCAAAATCTCCTACCCCAAGAAGCAGGAGGAGCGCGACATCGTGCGCATGAACCTCTCGGGCGCCGGCATGCCCGAGGTCAGCAAGGTCGTCACGCCCGAGGACATCGTCAAGGCCCGCAAGGTGGTCGAGGACGTCTACATGGACGAGAAGATCGAGAAATACATCATCGACATCATCTTCGCCACGCGCGAACCCGCGGAGTACAACCTCCAGAAGTTGCAGAACCTGATCGCCTACGGCGGTTCGCCCCGTGCGTCGATTTCGCTGGCCAAGGCCGCCCGCGCCTATGCCTTCATCCGCCGCCGCGGCTACGTCATACCCGAAGACGTGCGCGCCGTCTGCCACGACGTGCTGCGCCACCGCATCGGGCTCACCTACGAGGCCGAGGCCGAGAACATCACCACCGAAGAGATCATCACCGACATCCTCAACAACGTAATCGTACCCTAACGATGCAGGAGACCGAGAACGATATTCTCAGACGCGTCCGCAAGATCGAGATCAAGACCCGCGGTCTTTCGAACGAGATCTTCGCCGGAAAGTACCATACGGCTTTCCGCGGGCGGGGCATGTCGTTTTCCGAAGTGCGGGAATACCGGGCCGGCGACGACGTGCGCGACATCGACTGGAACGTCACGGCCCGTTCGCGCAAACCCCATATCAAGGTCTACGAGGAGGAGCGCGAGCTGACGATGATGCTGCTGGTCGACGTGTCGGCCTCGCGCATGTTCGGATCGACCGACCGGCTGAAAAAGAACATCATCACCGAGATCGCCGCCGTACTGGCCTTCTCCGCGGCGCAGAACAACGACAAGGTCGGCTGCATCTTCTTCTCGGACCGGGTCGAGAAGTTCATCCCCCCGAAGAAGGGCCGCAGCCACATCCTCATGATCATCCGCGAACTGATCGGCTTCCGGCCCGAATCGGCGGGCACGAAGCTCTCCGAGCCGGTGCGGTTCCTGACGAACGTCAACAAGAAACGCTGCACGACCTTCATCCTCTCGGATTTCATGGATTCGTCCGACGACGAATCGGCGCTGGACGACGCCCTGAAGATCGCCGGGAGCAAGCACGACCTGGTGGGCATCCGCGTCTACGACCCCCGCGAAACGGAGCTTCCGAACGTGGGCATCGTCGAACTGCGCGACGCCGAGACGGGCCGCAAGGTGTGGGTCGACACCGCCTCGCGGGCCGTGCGCGACCATTACGCCGCCTCGTGGCAGAAACGCAGCGAACGCATCGGCGCAACGCTCAAACACAACCGCATCGACACGGCCATGATCTCGACCGACGGCGACTACGTGGCCGAACTAATGAAACTGTTCAAACAGCGATGAAACGACTCTTAGCTTTAGCGCTTCTTTTCACGGCCCTCGCCGCCCGGGCGCAGAACACGCCCGCCGTCTCGGCGCGCGTCGAACCCGACAGCATCCTGATCGGCGACCGCTTCGACTACATCATCGACGTGGAAAAAGACCTGGTGCAGGTGGTGGAGTTCCCCGAGTTCGATCCCCGCGACGGCAAGATCGAACTGGTCGAAGAGAGCCCCGTGGACACGCTCGAACGCGACGGGCGCCGGCTGAAACTGCGTAAGCGGTACCGGCTGGCGGCTTTCGACGAAGGCAGATACAACCTCGGCGCGGCCCAGGTCCTCTACGCCGACAAGAATATTCTCGACACGCTCCGCAGCAGCGATTCGGTCTACCTCGAGGTGGCGACGTTCCAGATCGACTCCACGTCGCAGTCGATCTACGACCTCAAACCGCAGAAGACCCTTCCGTTCCGCTTCCGCGAGATCAAGGACTACGCGACGTGGGGCATCCTGATCCTGCTGATCCTGCTGGCCGGCGCCTATGCGCTCCAGCGCTGGCTCGCCAGCCGCGGCAAGGGCTTCGGAGACCTCTTCAAACCCGCTCCGCCGCTGCCTCCGCACGTGGCGGCCATCCGGGCGCTCGAAGCGCTCCACAACCAGAAACTGTGGCAGAACAACCGCCACAAACAATATTATTCGGGACTGACGGACATCCTGCGCACCTACATCGCCGCCCGGTGGGGCTTCGGCGCCATGGAGATGACCTCCGACGAGATCATCGAGGCGATGCGGCGCGAGGAGCTGCCCGACAAGGCGCGGATGGACCTCACGGCCATTCTGCGGGACGCCGACCTGGTGAAGTTCGCCAAGGCGACGCCCGAGGCCGAGCAGAACGAGGCCGACTACCTGAAAGCCTACTATTTCGTCGAGGAGACGAAACTCGTCGAGGAGGACGCCCCCGCCGAAGGAGAGGGTCCGACGGAACATTAAACGATCGCAACGATGTACAAACTCCTGTATCTATTTCCGTTCCTGCTGGCCGCCGCCGGCGTCTCGGCGCAGAGCATGCCCGAGCGTTCGCTGGTCCGCAAGGGCAACCGGCAATACAACAAGGGCAACTACGAGCAGGCGATAAGCCGCTACGAGCAGGCCCTGCAGGCCGTTGCAGGACAGTTCGAGGCGACATACGACCTCGGGAACGCACTCTACAAGGCCGAGCGGTTCGACCGCGCCGAACAGACCATGCAGCTGGCCGCGGCCGACTCGCTGCGCACGGACACGGAACGCGCCGAGGCGTTCTACAACCTCGGGAACGCCCAGTTCAAGCAGCAGAAGTACAAGGAGGCGCTCGAAAGCTACAAGCAGTCGCTGCGCCTGAACCCCTCGGACATGGAGGCCAAGTACAACTACGCCTACACCAAGCGCCTGCTCGACGAGAACAAGGACGGCGGCGGTGGCGGCAACGACGACAAGGACCAGAACAAAGATCAGAACAAGGACCAGAACCAGCAGAACAAGGATCAGAATCAGCAAAACCGGGATCAGCAGAATAAAGATCAGCAGAACAAGGATCAGAAAGGCGATCCGAAAGACCGGCAGAACGACGGGAAACAAGACCCGCAGGAGAACAAGGGCGACAAGGGCGATCAGCAGGGTCAGCCGACGCCTTCGGGCATTTCGCCGCAGGAACAGCAGCAGATGCTCGACGCCATCCAGGCCCAGGAGGACAAGACCCAGGAGAAGCTGAAAGAGAAACAGGGCGTGGTGGTCCGCGGAAAGAAAAACTGGTAAAACCGAACGATTATGCATTTTGCTTCACCATACTACCTCTGGCTGCTGACGCTCCTCGTGCCGATGATCGGCTACTACGTCTGGCGGACGCTGCAAGGCGGGGCCGCGATCCGCATCTCGAGCGTCGCGGGTGTCGTGCGCGCACCCAGGACCGTGCGCTACTACCTGCGCCACCTGCCGTTCGTGCTGCGCGCGGCGGCTTTCGCGCTGCTCGTGGTGGCGCTGGCGCGTCCGCAGGACGTCGAGCAGAACGTCCGCACCAACACCGAGGGTATCGACATCATGCTGGCCGTCGACGTGTCGGGGTCGATGCTGGCCCGCGACTTCAAACCCGACCGCATCACCGCCGCCAAGGAAGTGGCCGGGTCGTTCATCGCCGACCGCTACGGCGACCGCATCGGTCTGGTGGCGTTCGCCGGCGAAGCCTTCACGCAAAGCCCCCTGACCACCGACCAGAGCACCCTCCAGACCCTGCTGGCGCGCATCCGCAGCGGTCTGATCGAGGACGGCACGGCCATCGGCAACGGACTGGCCACGGCGATCAACCGCCTCAGGGAGAGCGAGGCCAAATCGAAGGTCATCATCCTCCTGACCGACGGCGTGAACAACCGGGGCGAGATCGCGCCGATAACCGCCGCCGAAATCGCCAAGGCGCAGGGCATCCGGGTCTACACGATCGGCGTGGGCACCGAGGGCATGGCCCCCTATCCGGCCATGGACCTATTCGGCAACATCACCTTCGTCAACCAGCAGGTCGAGATCGACGAAAAAACGCTGACGGCGATCTCCGGGATGACCGGGGGAAAGTATTTCCGCGCCACGGACAAAGCCAAGCTGAAAGCCATCTACGACGAGATCAACCAGCTCGAAAAGAGCAAGGTCGAAGTGACGGAGCACATCTCCTACCACGAACTGTACCTCGTATGGGTGCTGGCCGCCCTGGGGCTGCTGCTGGCGGAGTTCCTCCTCGCGAATCTCGTCCTGAAACGAATACCCTGACGGAACGACCATTCCGGCCCCCGGCAAAGTCCTCCCTTTGCCAAAGGGAGGATTTAGGAGGGAATGTCCCTATTCAACGGGCGCCGCAAGCGCCCCTAATGCAAGCCCGGCGGGTTGAATACGGACAAATATTGGGAAACAATCCGCCGGACCTGCATTAGATATGTTCCGCTTCGCAAATCCGCAATATCTCTGGCTGCTGCTGGCCGTTCCGGCACTCGTCGCGCTGTACGCGCTCGCCGCGCGCAGCCGCCGCAAACGGCTCGCACGCTTCGGAAATCCCGGCATCCTCGAAGAGCTGATGCCCGAAGTTTCGACCGGGCGCACGGCCTTCAAGTTCATCCTCTTCTGCATCGCCGTCACGCTGCTCGTGCTGGCCGCGGCGCGTCCGCAGTTCGGCTCGAAACTCCGCGAGGAGAAGGCGCAGGGAATCGAGATGGTGCTCACGGTCGACGTGTCGAACTCGATGCTGGCCGAGGATTTCCAGCCCAACCGCCTCGAAAGGACCAAATACGCCATCGGCAAGCTCTTCGAAGGATTGCAGCAGGACCGCGTGGGACTGGTGGTCTTCGCAGGCGAACCGAAAGTCCAGCTGCCGATCACTTCCGACTACCGCATGGCCCGGGCCTTCGCCCGGCGGATCGACCCGTCGCTGGTCTCGGTGCAGGGCACGGCCATCGGCAAGGCGTTGGAACAAGCCCTGTTGTCTTTCTCGGGCGATACGGAAGAGAGCCACGGACGGGTCGTCATCCTCATCACCGACGGCGAGAACCACGACGACGATGCCATCGCCGTAGCCGAGCGCGCCGCACAGATGGGCGTCAAGATCTTCACCATCGGCATCGGCACCCCCGAAGGCGCCCCGATCCAGATCGGCGGGGAGTTCATCAAGGACGAGACGGGCGAAATGGTCGTTTCGAAGCTCAACGAGGAGATGCTGGCCCGAATCGCCGACATCACGGGCGGCGCCTACGTGCGCTCGTCGAAACAGTCGATCGGCCTCGACGAGATCGTCAAGGCGATCAACGAGATGGAGCAGACCGAACTTTCGATGGTCCGCTTCGAGGAGTTCAACGAACAGTACCAATACCTGCTGATCGCGGCCCTGGTGCTGCTGCTGCTGGAGTTCTTCGTGCTCGACCGCCGCAACCCGCTGCTGGCGCACCTGAACATCTTCCGTGAAAAATAGCCGCGGAATGCGGTCCCCTTATGAAATTTTGCTTACCTTTGTCGCGGCAGGTCCGCTCTGTCGCTGCCGGCCGCAGGCCGGGGGAGGAAAGTCCGGGCAACGCAGAGCGCCACGCAGGCTAACGGCCTGACAGCCGTGAGGTTGTGGTAACGTAACAGAAAACGACCGCCCGCAGGCGACTGCGGGTAAGGGTGAAAAGGCGGGGTAAGAGCCCACCGCGGGGGCAGCGATGTCACCCGGCCGTACGTCCCGTGGGTTGCAAGACCGTGTATACCGGCAGTCAAGGGTTGCTCGCCCGATGCCGGGGGGTAGGTTGCTCGAGGCGGCAGGAGACTGCCGTCCCAGATAAATGACAGGGGCCCGGGGTTCGCCCCGGGAACAGAACCCGGCTTACAGGACCTGCACGCCTAAAGGCGCCGCACGATGCGGCGCCTTTCCGTTTCCGGGCGGCGGGCGGCAAACGGCAACCAGCGGGCGGCAAACAGCGAACAGCGGGCAGCGAACGGCGGACGGCAAACGCCGGACGGCAAACGCCGAAC
>CATKXN010000051.1 GCA_949840605.1 uncultured Alistipes sp. | reverse complement strand
CTATTGTATTGAATATGTATTGAATGTTAAACCATTGAACTTATGACAAAAAGAATTGAACCGACAAGCATTCAAATCGACAACCTGTATCGCATCTGTCGCCTTGTCGAGGAGCGAGCCGGTCGACGTGTTGAAACGACACTCAAACTGCTTCGCGAAGCGGGTTTCGAACCCTATTGGCGTCGTGTCGTGTGGACCGGCGGCGTAGGTTCTTACCGCTGGATGCCACGCCGCCGCCGTTATCGAATCCTTGTTGCGGCGACCAAATCGGGAATAAGTGCCCCGACAATTAAACGACTGCCCATCATGCCGGGCGTCGTCGATACCATTGTAATTCCCGGCAAACGCCGCGGATTTCGCTATGGATGGTGTATCGAATGTTGATACTTAGTTCGTAACTTTTCCACTTTTCAGGTAATACCAATATTAATTCTCATGATAAATTGGACCGCACGTTGTATGCCATTTCGACACACAAAAAAAGCACTCCAAAAAAAAGAGTGCTTTTGGCTGCGGTATAATGTGCCGGGATCGTCGTTTGATACCTCAGTTGAAATCCTCGCATGTTTGGAGCGAGGATATCCGGTTTTAGCTTTTATTGTGGGGATATTCCGGGTAATTTTTCCGGCGAAAGATATTAGCGCTTTGTAGGCACGAAACTTTCGAAGGTCTGATCGTCGTAAAACAATACGACTCGCTGAACGTTGGCTCCGGTTCGGCTGACCGGAAACTGGGATGCGGCCGATTGAGCGGGTGCCGCAGAGACCTCGGGTTCCTGGCGGACAGCTTCCGGAGAAACAACTTGGGTTTCGGCCGACCCGAACAAATCATTTTCGATCGGGAGCTGCGAAGCGGACGTCGGAGCGGATTTCTGCGGGAAGTCGGTATAATCGTCACGATACATTTGCGTCGAGTCGAGTAACAGCCAGTCGGGATTGATTTGCGGAAACCTCCTGAGAATCTTCTGAAGCAAATCGAAGCCCGGCTTGTTGCGGTCTTTGAGAATATGGGAGATTCCGGCCGGATTGATTCCGAGCATCTCTGCAAGTTGACTCGGCTTCAAACCTTCGCGATTCATTAACTCGAGCAATTTTTCCTTCATCCGCGCAATTTTTTACAAATATAAACATTTGTTTTTTGTAAAACAAAAATATTTTACACTTGTAAAATGTTAATAAGTGTTGAGAAAGTTTACATTTGTTAATAGCAGAATATGGTTAAATCACTGCAGCAATCATTTTATAAAGTATCGATATAGATAAAATGATATAAAAAATTGATAAACAGTAAACATATGTCTCTATATTGAGTAATCAATTTGTACGGCTTTGCCTAAGCTCTATGCACATGCCTAGTTGCGAATTTGTACTTTATATGATTTTCTTAAATTGTTGGTTTTTAATGAATGAAGTATACATTGTTTAATAGTTTGACCCATCTCTATTTGGGGCGATTAGACGGCTGAGGCGTCAAGTTGCATCATTTAACAAATGTATATATTAACAGTTGAACTAACATATGGTTGTGCAAAAATGCATTAACAAATGGAAATATTGGCGACTTTGTATGTTTTATAAATGTAAATTACCTACCCTGCCGGGTTAATTTTGGAGCGTTTTTGAGCTAATTTCAATCACTGTCCGATAAAATTGACAGCTTTTGCTCATTCCGTATATATTATGTTAAATACAAAAAGGGCGGGTAGTGTTGATAACCCACTACCCGCCTTAAATACAGCGAATTATATTTTTGTTAACAATCCTCTATTTCGACAGTTTATCGGCGATTTCCCGGAACTCTTCCGGCGTCAATTTGAGCTTTTCGCGGTGGAAATCGACGTCATTTTCACTCTGAATCGGGATCAGATGGATGTGCGCATGCGGAACTTCAAGCCCTAAAACGACTATGGCGACTCTTGCGCACGCTATTTCGCGTTGGATTTTGGCGGCTACCTTC
Source organism: uncultured Alistipes sp. (assembly GCA_949840605.1). Next base: position 15,610 of record CATKXN010000051.1, on the reverse strand, counting down.
TTGGCGAAGACCATCATCCCTGCCAGGGTCTGATCTTCGAGGTCGAAAATGTAGTCTACTTCCTGTTTCGGTACGACCAGCGTATGACCTTTGGTCAACGGATTGATGTCGAGGAATGCGTAATAGTTCTCGTCCTCGGCTACTTTGTAGGAGGGAATCTCCCCTGCGATGATGCGTGAAAAAATGGTTGCCATTTTTTTATTTGTTTAGAAAGTGTTTGCGGATGGGATTGCCCGAAAATGACCCGACGTCGGTGTGTCGCGAATATCGCCTCTTTAGACCCGGGATACCCTATTCTTCGTCGAAACGGGGCTTCAGTATCTCCGAATAGATCACGGCCTGCTGCAGGTCGAATTCTTCGGCGATAGACGCAATTGTCTCCTCCGAAGTGTCCGCAATGGCGTTAGCCGCGATTTCGTCCCTTTCCGGCGCTGTTTCGAGCCGGTCGGCGGTCTGACGGCGGAGAGCCCCCGTTTCGGTCCTAACAGACGCCGTATATTCCGGTGCGAACTCCTGGGCGGGAATTTCCTCGAGGCTCCGGCTTTCGTCCTGAAAAACGGGCCCGGCGGGCTCCGGACGTGCCGGGATTGCCGAAGGTATCGGCGACGAGGGCCATGCTTCGCCGTGGGGCGTCTGCTGGGCGCCCTTTCCGCGGGCTTTGCGGGATTGAGACACGACATTGAAGATCATCGCTCCTACGATGATCACGACCCATATGACAGATGCGAAATCCTCCATGACTTCAACTTAATGTTCGTTTGACACTCTCTATACCCTTAATCTTGCGCAGTTTGTCCATCACGGCGTGGAGGCCTTCGGCGTCCTTCACATAGAGGATGACGCTGCCTTCGAAGATGCCGTCGTGGCTGTGAATGTTCACTTCGCGGATGTTGATGTTGAAATCGGCGCTTACGACCTTGGCCAGGTCGAGCAGAATGCCCTGCCGGTCGATGCCGCGCAACTCCATGGTCACGAGGTACGACATAGCCTTGTGCTGCGACCATTTGATCTCTTCCTTGACGATATTTCGTCCGAACTGTGCGGCCAGGCGGTTCAGTTCGTCGCACGTGGCCTTGTGGACCATGATCTTCCCGGTCGCCGGGTCGCGATACCCTACCACCTTGTCCCCCGGAATCGGCTTGCAGCACTCGGCGATCTCGAACTGAGGTTCCGCCGCAGCCTGCACATCCGCCGCCGGGGCGATATCGCCCGGTGTCTGGGGATCGTCAGCGTCCTCTTCCTCCTTTTTGGGGATGAAGAGGGTCCAGAATTTTAGTATCTTGCTCTTGGAGTTGACTTTCAGGGCTTTGTCCAGACTGTCGAGCGAGACGATTCCCGCGCCGATCTTGCTGTAAAGTTCCTCTTTGTTGTTGCAGTCGTAAATGGGGACGATCTTGCGCAGTACGCGTCCGCTGAGCTTGACGTTCAGCGACTTCATCTTCTCGTCGAGCATCTGCATACCCCGCTCGATGTTGTTCTGCCGTTCGCGCTTGAGGAAGCTCTTGATCGCCTGCTTGGCCTTGGCCGTGGTCGCTATCTCCAGCCATTCGGGCTTGGGACGGGCGTTGTCGGCGGTGATGATTTCGATCTGGTCGCCGCTGTTGATCTGCGTGGTGATCGGTTCGAGTTTATGGTTGATCTTGGCGCTGATGGCGCTGTTGCCGATCTTCGAGTGGATGTCGTAAGCGAAGTCCAGCGCCGTGGCTCCGAACGGCATTTTTCGGGCCTCCCCTTTTGGCGTAAACACCACTATCTCAGATGTATACAGCGATAACTTAAAGTTATCCAGGAAGTCGACGGCATTCTCCGTCGGGCTGTTCAGCGCCGCACGTATCTGCTTCAGCCAGCGGTCGAACTCGTCTTCGTCCTGCGAGATGGTGGCGTGCTTGTATTTCCAGTGTGCGGCGAATCCTCTCTCGGCGATGTCCTCCATGCGCTGCGTGCGGATCTGCACCTCGACCCAGACGCCGTCGGGGCCCATCACCGTCGAGTGCAGCGCCTCGTAGCCGTTGGCCTTGGGCATCGAAATCCAGTCTCTCAGCCGGTCGGGCTTGGGGGTGTAGATGTCGGTGATCGTGGAATAGATCTGCCAGCACTGGGTCTTTTCCGACGGGAACGGCAGCGGTTTGAAGACGATGCGGATGGCGAACAGGTCGTAAATCTCCTCGAAGGGAATCTGCTTGCGCTGCATCTTGCTCCAAATGGAGTAGACGCTCTTCACGCGGCCTGAAATTTCGTAATTGATGTTGTCGCGGTTGAGCGCGGCGATGATCGGGGCGTTGAACTTGTCGATGAACTCCCGGCGCGAAGCCTCGCTTTCCTGCAGTTTCTGGGTGATCTCGGCGAACTGCTGCGGAAACCGGTACTTCATGCAGAGGTCCTCCAACTCGCTCTTGATCGAATAGAGCCCCAGCCTGTAGGCCAGCGGTGCGAAGAGGTAGATGGTTTCGCCGGTGATCTTGATCTGCTTGTTCATCGGCATCGCCCCCAGCGTGCGCATGTTGTGCAGCCGGTCGGCGATCTTTATCAGGATGACCCTCACGTCGTCCGAGAGCGTGAGGAGCACTTTCCGGAAATATTCGGCCTGCTCCGAAGTGTCGGCGTTGAATACGCCCGACATCTTCGTCAGTCCGTCGACCATCGAGGCGATCTTGGGGCCGAAGATGCGTTCCATGTCCTCCACGGTGTATTCCGTGTCCTCCACGACGTCGTGCAGCAGCGCCGCGACGACTGATTTCACGCCCAGTCCGATCTCCTCGATGACGATCTTGGCTACTGCAATAGGATGCAGGAGGTACGGCTCGCCGGAGCGACGCCTTACCCCCTCGTGTGCCTCCTTGGCCAGGAAAAATGCCCGTTTGATGAAATTCCAGTCCTCGTCGTTCTTGCAGATCTTGGTGCAGGACAACAGGAGATCATCCCATTTTTCCTTTATAAGTTCTTCATCCTCGGCAGTATAACCCATATGTTACTCCTTTTTGGTCTTCATGGCCTCGCGGACTTTGGCCTCGATCTCGTTGCGCAGCTCCTCGTCGTTTTTCAGGAGTTCCTTGACCGCGTCGCGTCCCTGGCCGATCTTCTTCTCGCCGTAGGAGAACCACGAGCCGGCCTTCTTGATCACGCCGTAGTCGACACCCAGGTCGATGATCTCGCCGATTTTCGAAATGCCTTCGCCGAACATGATGTCGAACTCCGCGCGTTTGAACGGGGGCGCCACCTTGTTCTTCACGACCTTGACCTTGGTGCGGGTTCCCAGCTGCTCGTCGCCGTCCTTGATGACCGAGACGCGGCGGATGTCGATACGCACCGAGGCGTAGAATTTCAGCGCGTTGCCGCCCGTCGTGGTCTCGGGGTTGCCGTAAACCACGCCGATCTTGTCGCGCAGCTGGTTGATGAAGATGCAGACGGTCTTGGTCTTCGAGATGCTCGACGTGAGCTTGCGCAGTGCCTGCGACATCAGCCGGGCCTGCAAGCCCATCTTCGACTCGCCCATCTCGCCTTCGATCTCGGCCTTGGGCGTCAGCGCCGCCACGGAATCGATGACGATGATGTCGATGGCGCTCGAACGGATCAGCGAATCGGCGATTTCGAGGGCCTGCTCGCCGTTGTCGGGCTGCGAAATGAGGAGGTTGTCGACGTCTACGCCCAGTTTCTGCGCATAGAAACTGTCGAACGCATGCTCGGCGTCGATGAAGGCCGCGATGCCGCCGGCTTTCTGAGCCTCGGCGATGGCGTGAATGGCCAGCGTGGTCTTACCCGACGACTCGGGGCCGTAGATCTCCACGACGCGGCCTTTGGGATAACCGCCCACGCCGAGCGCCATGTCGAGCGTGATCGACCCCGTGGGAATCACCGGCACGTCGTTCACTTCGGTGCTGTTCATGCGCATGATCGAGCCTTTGCCGAAATCCTTCTCTATTTTCTGCATGACGGCGTCCAAGACTTTGAGCTTGTCCGCGTTTACCTGTACTTTTTCTGCCATATCGTTTTTTTTGTTTTTTACTGTTTGTAGGAATCAATGATCTGCTGGTAATGGTTCTTGGTGTCCACCTTGTTGAAAATCTTTTCGATGCGCCCTTCGGCGTCGATCACGAACGTCGTGCGCAGGACACCCATGTATTTGCGCCCGTACATCGATTTCTCGGCCCACACGCCGTAAGCCTCGCAGACCGAATGGTCGGTGTCCGCGAGCAGCGTGAAGTTCAGTTCGTGCTTGTCGCAGAAATTCCGGTGTGACTTCTCGCTGTCGGGGCTTACGCCGACGATGCGGAATCCCATCCGTGCGAGTTCGGCCTTGCCGTCGCGCAGGCTCTTGGCTTCGAGCGTACAACCCGAGGTGTTGTCCTTGGGATAGAAATAGAGTATCGTGCGCTGTCCGAGGAGGTCGGCGAGCGTCAGGGTGTCGCCGTCCTGGGTCGTGGACTTGAAATCGGGGGCTTTATCCCCCACCTGCAGCTGTGTCATCGCGTTTTTGCAAAAGGTAATTATTTTCCAAAGATAGGTAAATTTCCGGTGATTTCCGCGTTTCCGGGGCGACTTTTTTACGGTCTCAATCCCAAAGGTAGGTCACCTCGACCTGTTCGTTGAACTCCTCCTGCGTGGTGTTGAGCCGCCGCCGGCAGGCCGGGCACCGGATGGCTGTTTCGGTCTCGACGTATTCGCCGCAGCCGACGCACATCGGCATCAGTCCGAAACCCGGCTGCGTGGAGTGCTCGAACTGCGCTCCGCAGTGCTTGCACCTGATCTTGTAAGCTGTTCCCAATTTGTCTTGTTTTTTGGTTCATGATGCAAAGGAACGGCGTTTGTGTGACAGGTTGTGACATAATTCGGAAAAAGTGCGAAAAATATACCCGCCGTCCGGACGGCGGGTATGAAACCGGAGCATGAAGGCCTTTCGAAGACCGGTCTTTCAATGGTCGTGTTCAGCCTCCATGGCCTCCTGCTGCGTTTTGTGGACCGTGCCGCGGGGATGTTCCGCCGGGGCATATATCGAATAGATTTTCAGCGGTTTGTCGCCCGTATTGACGATGTTGTGCCACTTTCCGGCCGGTACCAGGATGGCGAAATCGTCCGAAACCTCCCGCACGAAGTCGAGCCGGTCCTCGCTGTCGCCCATCATCACGCGGGCCGTGCCCTCCTCCACGCGCAGGAACTGGTCGATGTTCGTGTGCTGTTCCAGCCCCACGTCGCCGCCCGCAGGGATCGACATGAGCGTCACCTGCAGATTGCCGCCCGTCCACAGCGCGGTGCGGAAATTCTCGTTCGCCAGCGTGTAGCTCTCGATATTGAGCGTGGCCGGCTCGGCGCCGTAGTCTTTCAGTACGACGGGCTCCGCGTCGGTCTTCTCCTGCACGGCCGGGGCTTGCCGGCAGCAGGATGCGGCGGCGAGCGTCAGGCTCAGGGCGCCGGTTGTCAGAAACGTGTTGTGTTTCATGATGTTTTCATTTGGTGAGTCCAATATACGAAAAAAATCATACATGCGCTGCATTTGCCGCGAGGTATTCCCGGATATACCGGGTCAGCTCGGGCGAATCGACGATGCGGATGTCGTCCAGCAGCCCCACGACGAACCGGCCTATCCCGGCCATGCCGGCGACTTCGGTGTCCAGTGTCCAGCGTCCCCGGCCCGACGGTTTCAGGTCGCGCTCGGCCAGCGGATACTCTTCGCACAGCAAATTGTAGGCCAGCATCCCCAGCTCCAGCCGCACGCGGCGGCGCTCTCCGCCGTGCATGCGGAACACGTCGATGAAGCCTTCGTCGTGCTCGGCAGCGTGTTCCCACGCCGTGTCGGAGAGCTCTACGGAGCCGATGCGCGACGTTTTGAAGAGTTTGTTCGAGTGGCTTTCGAGGTCGAAGCACCACACCTGCACGTAGTTGGTCGTGAAGGCGAAGGGCTCCACCCGGCGGTCGCGGACTCCGCCGCCGTGCGGCGACTGGTAGCCGTACAGGATCGCCTGCCGCCGTTGTTCGATGGCCTCGATCAGCTGCCGGATGTTCGGGGCGTTTTTGCCCCGGACCACGGTGTCGGCCAGCGTCTTGTTGTCATAAACCGAGTAGAGCTTGCGTTTGAGATTCTGTTTCAATAGGTTGGTGTCGTCGATATTCTCGATGGCGCTTTTCAGGATCACGGCCTCCTCTTCGGTGAAGTGCACCAGCTGCGAGATGTCGCGGAAATGCGGCGACTCTTTGTCGAGCCGGATGCAGTCGCCCGATTTCTTGATGACGAACCCCGCGTCGCGGAATGTGTCGATGTAGCGGTAGACCGTGCGGCGCGACATCTGGAGCCGTTCGGCCAGCTGGTCGATGTTGTAGGTGGTGTTGGCCGTCAGCAGCTTCATCAGCCGCAGCAGGCGTTCCAGTTTGGGTTGGTCCATGGGGATGGGTATTTCCTGCGAATATACAAAAAAAGTCGTGACAACGAATGTCACGACCTCCTGTTTGTACCGACGGTATGTTTGCCCTAATGGGCGAGCACTATCTTTTCGATCTCCTCGACCTGGCGGCGGAAAGCCTTGTCGGTTTCGATGAGGTTCGACACGGCTTTGCATGAATGGAGCACCGTGGCGTGGTTGCGGCCTCCGATGGCCGACCCGATCGTCGTGAGCGGCGCCTTGGTGTGCTGCTTGGCCAGATACATGGCGATCTGCCGCGCCTGGGCGATCTCCCGCGTGCGCTCCGTGGAGTTGAAGCGCGCGAAGTCGAGATCGAGGTATTCGCACACGACCTCGATGATGTGGTCGATGGTCACCTCCTTCTGGTAGAGTTTCACGTAGACTTTCAGAATCTCCTTGGCCAGCGACGTAGTGATCTTGCGTCCGAGGAACGAGGCGTTGGCCACCAGCGACGAAAGCGCCCCTTCGATCTCCCGCACGTTGGCCGAGATGTTGTCCGCGAGATAGGCCACCACGTCGTCCGTGATCTGGGCCCCCAGTTTCTGCGCCTTGGCGCGGATGATCTTGAGTTTCGTCTCGTAGTCCGGGGTGTTCAGCTGGGCCGACAATCCCCATTTGAAGCGCGTCAGCAGTCGCTGCTCGATGTCTTTCAGCTCCACGGGCGGCTTGTCCGAAGTGAGGATCAGCTGCTTTCCGGCCAGCTGCAGGTGGTTGAAGATGTTGAAGAAGGCGTTCTGCGTACCCGTCTTTCCCGTCAGTTCCTGGATGTCGTCGATGATGAGCACGTCGATCATCTGGTAGAAATGGATGAAATCGGGGATCTCGCCGTTCTTGTAGGCTGTCTGGAACTGGGCCTGGAACTTGTTCATCGAGACGTACAGTACCTGCAACTCCGGATGGCGCTGGCGCACCTCGTGGCCGATCGACTGCACGATGTGTGTCTTGCCCAACCCCGAATCACCATATCTCTATAGGGGGTTGAAGGGGTTGTTGCCCGGGTTCACCGCCACGGACATGCCCGCCGAGCGGGCCAGCCGGTTGCATTCGCCCTCGATGAAGGTCGCGAACGTGAGGTTCGGGTTCAGCTGGGGATCGACGATGATCTTCCGGACGCCCGGAATGACGAAAGGATTTTTTATATTTGCGGTGTTCGTCTGTGCATTGAAGCGCGATATGGCCGTCGTGTCGGCATCGGCCGCCACGGGGACCGCCGGAGCCGTGGCGCGGGGCACGGCGTAGTGCAGACGCGTCTGCTGTCCGTAGAGCTGTGAAATGATCGGCTTGAGGAACGGGATGTAGTTCTTCTCGATCTGGCGGACGTAGCTTTCGTTGGGAACCTTCAACCGCAGCGTCGTCCCGTCGAATTCGAGCGGGATGATGGGCTGGAACCACTTTTCGAACTCCTCGGCGGAGGTCCGGGCCTTGATTCGGTCCAAGCAGGTCTGCCACATATCGCTATATGTCCGCGTGTTGTTAAGCATGATTCAGGGTTGCACCATTTTTGATGAGACAAAGTTGTGAATAATTTTGCGAAAAGATTTTCATTTTTAGGTTGTAATTCTCCTTTTTTTATATATAGAAAACCAACGGTTTCCGAACGCTGAATTTTAACTCCCTGATATTGAATAATCGATTTTTAATTCGTATATTTGCATATAAAATTTTTGGGACTCCCGAAATGTAAATTATAAATAAAACCAATAAGAATTATGGCAAACGAATTGGAACAATTGGTTCTCCGGAAAGCGCAGGCATGGCTCGACGGCCACTATGACGAAGCGACGAAAAAGCAGGTTAAATACCTGATGGATAATGATATGAAGGAGCTTGTCGAGAGCTTCTACAAGGACCTCGAGTTCGGTACGGGCGGTCTGCGCGGCATCATGGGCGTGGGGTCGAACCGCATGAACGTCTATACGGTGGGCGCCGCCACGCAGGGGCTTTCCAACTACCTGAAAAAGAACTTCGCGGGCGAGCAGGTGCGGGTGGCCGTGGCCCACGACAGCCGCAACAATTCGCGGATGTTCGCCGAGCGCGTGGCCGATATTTTCGCCTCGAACGGGTTCCAGGTTTTTCTGTTCGACACGCTCCGGCCGACACCTGAACTGAGCTTCGCCATCCGCGAGCTGAAATGCCATTCGGGCGTGGTCGTCACCGCTTCGCACAACCCCAAGGAGTACAACGGCTACAAGGCCTACTGGACCGACGGGGCGCAGGTGACCGAGCCGCACGACAAGAACATCATCGCCGAGGTGGCCAAGATCACCGACGTGAACATGATCGAGACGGGCAAGAATCCCGAAAACATCACCATTCTGGACGAGAAGTTCGACGAAATCTACCTGAACCGGATCCACGAGCTGTCGCTTTCGCCCGAGAGCGTCGAGAAGCACCGCGACATGAAGATCGTCTACTCGCCGATGCACGGCGCGGGCGTGCGGCTGGTTCCGGAGTCGCTGAAGAAGTTCGGCTTTACGAACGTGATCCTGGTGAAGGAGCAGGCCGTCATTGACGGCAACTTCCCCACCGTCGAGTCCCCCAACCCCGAGGAGCGCAAGACGATGTCTATGGCCATCGACCTCGCAGCGAAGGAGGGCGCCGACCTGGTGCTGGCCACTGACCCCGATTCGGACCGCATCGGCGTGGCGCTGCGCAATAAGAAGGGCGAATACGTGCTGCTGAACGGCAACCAGACCCTCGTGCTGCTGCTGAGCTACCAGCTGACCCGCTGGGCCGAGCGCGGCGAGCTGGACGGCAACCAGTATGTCGTGAAGACCATCGTCACGTCGCAGATGGCCAACGCCGTGGCCGAGCACTTCAAGGTGAAGTGCTACGACTGCCTCACGGGCTTCAAGTATATCGCCAAGATCATCCGCGAGAACGAGGGCAAGGCCAAGTATATCGGCGGCGGCGAAGAGTCGTTCGGCTACCTGGCCGGCGACTACGTGCGCGACAAGGACGCCGTTTCGGCCTGCTCGCTGGCTGCCGAGGCCGCCGCATGGGCGATGGATACGATGGGCCTGACGCTCTACGAGTGGCTGCAGGAGCTCTACGTGAAGTACGGATTCTATCGCGAGGGCCTCGTTTCGGTGGTCCGCAAGGGCAAGGAGGGCGCCGATCAGATTCAGAAGATGATGGTCGATTTCCGCCAGAATCCGCCCAAGGCGATTCTCGGGTCGCCCGTGGTGAAGATCAACGATTTCCAGTCGCTCGAAACGCTAGACGTGAAGACGGGATGCAAATCGCCCATCCACCAGGACCGCAGCAACGTGCTGCAATGGTTCACCGAAGACGGTACGACCGTTTCGGTGCGTCCTTCGGGCACGGAGCCCAAGATCAAGTTCTATTTCGGAGTGAAGGCGCCGCTGGCTTCGGTCGCCGATTTCGACGCGACGCTGGCCGCACTCGACGCCAAGATCGACGGCATCAAGCGGGAACTCAAGCTGGAGTAGTCTCCGACTACCCTATCTATTGACAACGTCCCGGCTGGAGAGCCGGGACGTTGTTTGTTGTTACTCCATGTGGGTCGTGAAGGCTTTGGGACGAGTCATCGTCTCGGTATAGGTCGTTCCGAAACGATCCTTGACGACGATCTCCAGCGTCGAGGTCGCCGAGGCGGCCTCCGCCGAGAAGATATGCGTGGTGTTGTAGGTGGCGAACGACGAAGTGAGGCTGCCGTTCGACGCCGTGCGCGGAATGTCGTACGAGAGGTTGTGCAGCGGGTCTTCAGCCCGGACCTGGGTGACCGTCAGGGGCTGTCCGTTTTCCCTGACCGAGATTTCCCAGCCCGAATCCCAGTTCCAGACATTGATGTAGACCGTATTCGCCTTGCAGGCGGCGTATTGCGAGCGCAGCGGATACTTTTTGAGAAAGGCTTTGACGCTGGCATCCGAGGCGTAGTGATTTTTCACGACGTTCATGTCGTAGCTCCGGAATTGCTTGTCGGCCGCCACTTTCATCCCCTTCCAGCGCCATTTCACGTCGCTGCCGTTGTTGATGAAGACCATGTAGCCGCCTTCGCTGCCGTCCTTGCAGATGCTGTTTTGCGAGATGTAACCCGTCCACCACCACGAGGCGCAGACCGCAGCCATGTTGTGTTCGAAGATGTTGCCGTAGCCGGCGGGCATGTCCTCGTTGGCCACCGCGCGGTTGATGTGCGTGTCGCCCGTCAGGTAGTGTACGCTGGCAAAACCCTTGAAGCAGTCGCCCAGCTCGGCGGTCTTTCCGCTTTTGAAGTTCGGAGACACGCTGACCTTGTTATTCGAGACGCCGGTGACGGCGTAGGCCGAGCAGTGCATGCAGACGAAGACGGGTTTCGACTTGTCGGCGTGTTCGAGGTCCTTTCGGAGCCATGCCAGCTGTTCGTCGTCGACGTAGGTGTCGTGGCTGCGGTCCTCGTTCTTGTTGATGTAGTACATGTTGTCGAGCACGACGTAGTGGATGTCGCCCAGGTTGAACGAGTAATAGGTGGGGCCGATGATCCTGCGGAACGCTCCCGCGGCTTCGAAGTCGTCGGTGTGCTTCATGTCGTAGTCGTGGTTGCCCATGACCTGGAAATACGGTACGGGGAAGTTCTCGATCTCCTTGCGGTAGTTTTCGAGCGTGTATAGCGTGCCCTTGTCGTACCAGTAGATGTCCCACGTGAGATCGCCCAGACAGATGGCGTAGACGTTCTTCGCGCCGTGCTCCCTGACGAAGGCGTCGATGTCGCCGCGGAAGTCGTTGCGGTACTGCGGCGTGTCGGTGTAGGTCTTGTTGTAGTTGTAGCGGTTGGCCATGTGGGGGTCGGTCGTGGCCAGCAGGATGTGCTGCGTGTTGGGCTCGCGGCGCAGGCTGAACGAGTGCTCCTCGACGACGTCCGCCGCCGCGGTCGTCGCCTGCCAGAACGACGGGATGCTGCCGTCGGTGTCGACCATGTAGCCGCCCGGGACGGAGATGAACACCGACCCGTTCTTTTTCTTCGAGGCGAGCCAGTAGCAGCCGTCCTTGTCGGTGACGGTCACCTCGAAACCGTCGGAGACGACCACGCCCTCCACGGGTACGCTTTCGCAGGTCACTTCGCCCTTGATCGTGGCGCCCTCCTTGTCGGGGATGAGTTTGACGCCCTCCTGCGTGACGATCACTTCGGCCGAGACGGCTGCCGTCTTGCCCGTGAAGGTGATCCGGGTGCTGCGGCCGCGGCCCTCGTTGGCCGGGACGGTGAAGCCCCATACTGCGATTTCGGGGGTGATTTTCCGTACGGGATCGGCGTCGATCCAGTCGCAGTTCGTATCGACTTCGTAATCTTCGTAGCAGGCTGCGGTGAAGTTCAGTTTCGTCCCCTCCTTCGTGACGACCGGGACGGTCGCAGGCGATACCGCGAGGTCGTTGCGCGTCATCTGGAAGACCGGGAAGGAGAACTGCACGACGCTGTTTTCCGAGGAGAAGAATATTTCCGAGTCCTGGGTCTTATCCGTAGGGTCTGCCGTCAGGGCGACGGTCACCGTCCCGCTGTTGCCGCTCTGGGGCGTAATGTGGAGCCAGGACGCCATAGGCTTGGCCGTCCAGTTCGTGTTGGACGTGACGGTGAAATACTTCGTGAGACCCTCGTAGGCGGTGATGGCGGCCTGTTCGGAGGTTTCGAGGGATGTGACGGAGCGCGGGTTCTCGGTGCTTTCGTCGGCACTGCAACCCCAATATCCCATGCAGAGCAGGGAGATGTACAATATGTTTAAGATTCTTTTCATGGGTCTAATATGCTAATTCGACGGCTGCGTAGTTGTCGGCCGCAGCCTTGCCTTCGATGCGAATGTAAACCGTCACCTCTTTCGACAGCGGGTCGGGCGCCTGGAGTTTGTGCAGGGGGATCTCGACGGTTCCGCTTCCGGGACCTATCTCGAACGACACCTTCTCGCGGGCGCGGTCGTAGCGGTTGGCCGTGCAGCGGACTTCCGTGACCTTCACCGGTTCGCGGCCCCGCACCGGGACGATGCGCAGCGCGCGGGCCTTTTCGAACTGCTCCCGGGCGATGGTGAAGCTGAGGTTGACGGCGGGTTTGGCCAGCTCGAACGGCGACCAGAACGCCGCGGCGTCGGCCGGACGGGGGTTCAGGGCCGGGGTGATGTCCCGGGCTTCCGCCACCAGCCTGCGGGCCGCGGCCAGCGGGTCGCCGAAGGGCTCCGCGCGGCTCACCGTGCGTGAGGCGTGCCACTGCTCGTCCCACGTGCGGAAGTCGAAGACGGTGCCGTCGGCCTTGGCGTCGAGGTAGTGTTTCAGCCGCGGCACATAGTAGTCGCGGATGGCCCCCGACCACACGCGGGCCGAATAGTCGCTCAGCGACGGCCCGCCCCAGACCGAAATCAGGCGGCGCGACTCCCCGACAAAACGTTCTTTCTCCTCCTCCGTGCATCCGGACCTGCGGGCCATGTCGCTCCAGCGGTCGAGCCGCAGCAGCGGATGCGACTCCAGCAGCCGGTCGGCGTCGAGGAGCAGCCGCTCGATGCGCCGGGCATATTCGCAAGCCGTTTCGCGGTTGCCGTAGAGATCGGCCCAGTTGGCGGCTTCGAGCAGCAGGTCGGCTTTCGATGCGAGGTAAAGTGCCGCGTACTGCACGGCGTCGGTGCGGTAGAGTTCGCTGTCCTCCAGTTCATCGGCGCATGCGAGAAAACTCTCGATGGCGGCGTAATAGTGCCCGTCGATGCCCATCGTCGGCATACGGTGGGAATATGGCCGCAGCTGCCACCTGTAGCGGGCGTTGTTCGTGCACTCGTTGTAGGAGGATTGCAGCATGTCGGCCCAGAAGCGGTCGATCTTCTCCGGGCAGCTTCCGTAACGCGCTGCGGAGTAGTCGTGGAGGAACTTTTTCAGGTCGATCCGCGAACCGCTCCACCCTGCCGCCGCGATGATCTCGTAGACGATCTCGTTGCTTTCGACTCCTTCGGGCGAGGTGCCGTAACCGGTCAGGCATCCCCTGTTCGGCGACGAAAGCGCTTCGAGGTGGCCGTTGGCGTAAAATTCCAGGTTGCCGATCAGTGCCGTGCGGCCGCCGAAGTTGGGTACCGTCGAGTAGATCCATTCCCGTCCGAAAAACCCTTGCAGGTGGTTCCAGCTGTTCTCGCTGCGCCAGATGTAGTTGTTGAAGTCTACGGCGAGGTCGAGGATCATCATTCGTCCGTCGGGTGCACCCTCCAGCAGGGCCCTGACGCTCTCCGGGTCCCAGATGTTGCGCTGGTAGCCGAACATCCACCCCTGCATCACCCACACGGCGTCGGGATTGGCCTCGGCGAGCGAACGATAGATAGTCTCGCCGTAGTGGCGGAGCGTCGCGGCGCGTTCGGGCGATCCCTTGGGGCCGAACGGCACGTCCATCTCGTTGAAACTGTCGATGAGGTAGTATCGGCCCTTGCCGAACTCCTCCTCCCAGGCGCGGACGAAAGCGGTGCCTATTTCGGTGAAGAGCGGATCGAGCGGGGAGAGCATCCAGTTCCGGAAACCGCTCCATTTGGTTTCGGTGAGCGTCGTTTCCGGGCGGATGCGTTTCATGGCCGGGGGGACGAAGCCTGCGAAACCCTGGAAAACCGGGGTCATGCCGAGGGCCTCCATCCGGTCGAGAATGCGGTGCTGGAGGGCGATCTGCGCCTCGTGCCATCGGGGTGTCGGCGCGCCGTCGAGCCCGCTCATGTTGCCCATGCGCATCCACGGCAGGTGTGCGGGTCCGGTGAAGAGCACGCCGATCTCTTCGTCGGTGAGACCCATCCGGCGCCATACGCGGGCCAGAATGGCTTCGCCGGCGATCGGGGCCAACGGCATGTCGAAGCCGTGGAGGGCCATCCAGTCGATCTCGCGCTCCCATTCGTCCCAGCCCCAGAAGGGCGTAGTGTAGCCGAAGGTGCAGACGTTCATGTAGAGCCGCCGTTCGAAGGGCGACACGACTTCGCGCCGCTGGGTGTCGGGAAAGCGTTCCGGCAGGTCGAAGCGACTTCCCGACCAGGTGCAGACGCCGTATCCGTGCGTCGAGACGTAGTCGTAGAATCCGCGGCAGAGGGCCACCGTGCTGCTGCCTTCGACCCGGAGACGTCCGTCGCGGGCCTCCACGGCGAAGCGGTCGCAGCCCGAGGGGGCCTTGTCCACCAGCTGCAGCTCTACGTTGGAGGGCCAGCCGCCGGCCGCGCGCGTTATCACGCCGCGCGCCTCGGCGACGGGGTTCGAAGCCCCGGCGGCGAGCGCGGCGAGAATCGCCGCTGCGCACAGAAGCCGTTTTATGACAGATTGTAGGTTCATACTTTGAGGAATGTGTTTTTCTTGTATAGGAAGTAGAGGAATAACCAGCAGACGGCGACGTATCCGGCGTCGTTCACGACTGCAGCCACGGCTTCGGGGCATTTCGAGGCCGCGCCGCCGAAGAAGAAGTCGGAGATCCGGCCGAAGGGAATGATCCGCTGTGCCAGGTAGATGGTGATGGAATTGAGCCCGATGACGCGGAAAAAGAGCGTCCATCGCTTCCAGCCGCGCACGTCGATCAGGTAGTAGAACAGCGCGAACATCCCCAGCGAATAGCCTGTCACTACGCAGGTGAACGAACTGCTCCAGAGTTTTTTGTTGATCGGCATGATGCCGCTCCAGGCGATTCCGACGAGCGTGACGGCCACGGCCGCGAGGGCCATGCAGAGCGCCTTGCGGTTCCCCGTGAGACCCGGCCGCCCGCAGCGCAGGAACTCCCCGGTGAACATGCCGAACATCGCCGAGACGACGGCCGGCACGGTGCTCAGCAGCCCTTCGGGGTCGAACGTCTTGTAGAGGATGCGTCCCGGGAGCCACTGCCGGTCGACCCACCCCGCCAGATTGCCTTCGGGTGAAAGCGGGTCGGCGCCGGCCGGGGCGTCGGGTGCGGCGACGAGGCATAGCAGCAGCGAATAGCCGATCAGCACGGCTGCCGCCACGATGCCCCGCGTGCGGACGCCGCAATATATATAAAGTATTGCGGCAAACATCCACGCCAGTCCGATGCGGCCCAGTACGCTCGCCACGCGCAGCGACGCGAAGTCGAGCTTGAAAAGGCCGTTGTAGACCAGTCCCAGCACCACGAGTGTCACGCCCCGGCGGATGACCCTGCGGAGAATGGCCTCTTCACGCGCGCCGTTGGCGCGCTGCTTGGCCAGCGAGAAGGGGAACGAGACGCCCGCGATGAAGAGGAACAGCGGGAAAATCGTGTCGTGGTGCGTCAGCCCGTCCCATGCGGT
>CATKXN010000050.1 GCA_949840605.1 uncultured Alistipes sp. | reverse complement strand
AAGATCGCGATCCTTTGCCTGCTGCTCGCCGGCACGCTGTCCGTCCTTGCGGGAACCTACCGCCCGGACGAGATTCCCAATGTCCAGCGTATGGACCGGCGGCGCTATGTCTCCAATCCCGACGGTATCCTTTCCGCGGGGGCCGTGGCGCGTATCGACTCGGTCTGCGCGTCGCTGCGTGAACGGGGACTTGCGCAGGTGGCGGTCGTCGCCGTCGACGACATCGCGGGCGGCGATCCCTTTTCGTTCGCCGTCGAACTGTTCCGCGCCTGGGGCGTGGGTTCGGCCAAAAGCGGCAACGGACTGGGCATTCTGCTGGTGAAGGACCTGCGCGAAATACGCTTCGTCACGGGCGGCGGATTGGAGGGGATTCTCCCCGACGCGCTCTGCAAACGCATACAGCTCAACTATATGCTTCCGGCCTTCCGCGAGGGGGATTACAGTGCGGGCATGGTCGCGGGCGTCGAAGCCGCGGCCACGGTGCTCGAAGGGGGCGAGGCGGACCTCGGCGGCGATTCCCGCGGGGAACTTCCGGTCTGGACGGTCTTCCTGATCGTCGTCGGTTTCATCGTGATGCCCCTGGGACTGGCGCTGGCGCTCTATTACGCTCGGCGACGCTGCCCTCGGTGCCATAAATTCACCCTGCGGCAGGATTCCCAGCGGGTGCTGAGCGTCACGCACAACTATCGGCTGGTGGAGTATACCTACGTATGTTCGAACTGCGGCGCCGTGGTGAAACGGCAGGCCCGGAACCTCCGCGACGACAATTTCGGCGGGGGAGCGGGCGGCGGTACGATCATCGGCGGCGGTTTCGGCCGCGGCATGGGCGGCGGCGGTTTCGGCGGCGGTTTCGGAGGAGGTTCCTTCGGCGGCGGCGGAGCCGGTTCGAAATGGTAACGATTAAAAACAGATAAGTATGAAAAAATGGATTTGGATCGGCGTAATCGCCGTGGTGGTGATCTTCTTTTATGCGACCTACAACGGTTTCGTGAACAAGGAGGAGGGGCTCAAGGGTGCGTGGTCCAACGTCGAGACGCAGTATCAGCGCCGTGCCGACCTGATACCCAACCTGGTCAGCACCGTGAAGGGCTATGCGGCCCACGAGACGCAGACGCTCAGCGAGGTGACCGAGGCGCGTGCCCGGGCCACGTCGATCAACCTCTCGGCCGACGACCTGACGCCCGAGAAACTCGCGCAGTTCCAGCAGGCGCAGGCGCAGGTGCGCACGGCGCTGGGACGGCTGATCGCCGTGTCGGAGAGCTATCCCGACCTGAAAGCCAACCGGAATTTCCTCGAACTGCAGGCTCAGCTCGAAGGCACCGAAAACCGGATCGCCGTCGCCCGCAAGGATTTCAACGAAAAGGCCCGGGCCTATAACGTCGCCGTGCGCCGTTTCCCGGCGAATTTGGTGGCGGGAATGTTCGGGTTCGAACAGAAGCCCTATTTCGAGTCGTCCGAAGGCTCGGAAGCCGCTCCGCAGGTGACTTTCTGACCGAAAGCGCTCCGGACGTTCGCGCGGTGGTGTGCCGGGGGCTTGTAGCCGCCGGCGCGCGTCCGCGGGGCGGGGAGGCGGCTACAGACGGCTCTTTTCGGCTTCCGATCCGGCTTCGACGGCTCTGCGTTTGAAGGCCTTGCCCGATTTGAAGTTCCAGGTCACTCCGATACGGAACGTGCGGTTGCTCCACGTCTGCCGGGCGTTCACCGTGCGGACGAACCCGTCGCCGCGGGCTCCGATCACCTGTCCCTGGTCCAGCAGGTTCTCCACCGAGAACGAGGCGGTGAAACGGTCGCCCAAACGTTTCTTGATTCCGGCCTGCAATCGGTGGTCGGGCTCCACCCAGCAGTTGCCCAGATCGAGCCGGCTCTGGTAGCGGTAGGACAGGTCGATGAAAAATTTCGCCGGCAGGGTGATGGTCGTCGAGAGGTTGACGAATCCCCAGTTGAAGAACTCTTCGGCCCCGTGCTGGTCGACGCGCTGCCCGCGGCGCATGTAGGTGATGTTGGCATTCAGCTGCCACCACTTTGCGGGTTGGAACGGGAGGTTGGCCGAGAGGTAATAGCCTTTCGTGGCGTCGTAGTTGACCCAGGCCAGTTGCAGCAGGTCGGGGTTTTCGGGATCGGCCCGCATCGTCTGCTGGATTTCGTCGTTCGCGATCTGCACGCCCGCCGTGAGGGTGTATCTGTGGAGCGCCACCAGCGTCAGGCTCACGTCGTGCCTGAACGCCGGATCGAGCGACGGATTGCCCGTCTGATAGGTGTAGTCCGAAATCTGCATCCGCTGGGGGTTGAGGCTCCAGAACCGCGGACGTTCGATGGTCCGTGCATACTGGGCGATCAGCGACCAACCCTTCTCCTTGGAAAACGAATACGAAATATTGGCGTTGGGGAAGAGCGAGAAATAGTCCTGTCCGACGCCTTTTCCCGTCGTATGGGTGTATTCGCCGCGCAGGCCCGCCACGAGGCTCCAGCCGCCGAGCTGCGCCGAGGCGACGGCATAGGCCGCCGCAATGTTCTCCGTATAGTCGATCGTGAAACTCTGTTGCTCGTTGCGCAGCCATGCGCCGCCCTTGTGGTATTCGTAGAGGGCTTTGTTGTGCATGTCGTTGCGGGTGTACTTGGCGCCGGCCTTCAGCGACCAGCGGGGCGTGAAATGCTTCTCGAGGGCCAGCGTCGCCGTGGCGATGTCGTAGCGGCTCGCGGCGGCGTCGCGGTAGACGGAGTCGAGGACGCCTCCGGGGTGGATGATGCGGCTCTCGTTGTCGTTGCGGGTGTCGTTTTCGCGGCGCGGGTAGTCGGCCAGCAGTTTGAGCGTCGAACCCAGCGTGTCGACCTTCCAGATGTAGTTGAACGTCGCCGAATAGTTGCTGCGCCGGTCGAGCTTGTCGAAATAGCTGTCCGTGTGCGTCGTCGCGGCGCCGTTGCGGAAGTCCGTGTAGGAGTCGTTGGGCTCCCCGTTGCGGTCGCGCCAGTATTCGAACTCCGCGCCGACGCTGTGCCGCGGGGCGATCTCGAAGACCGTTCCGGCGCTGGCCCCGAAGTTGCGGTTGCGGCCCTTCATGTCCGAATGGGCGTTCAGCGACTTGTCGGCGGCATCGTAGCGGGTCTGCTCATCGGTGGTCGTCTTGTCGTTTCCGAAAGAACCCCACGCCGAGGCGTAAAGGTCCAGGCGTCCCGCATGTATGTTGATGTTGGCAGCAGGGTTGTATCGGCTGATTATGTCGGCCTGCGTCGTGCTGAACGACACCGAGCCGTCGATGCCGTTCTCGCGGCGTTTTTTGAGCGTGATGCGGATCACGCCGCCCGCCGTGTCGGCGTCGTAGTCGGCTCCGGTGGTGGGCACTACCTCGATTTTCCGGATCTCCTCGGCCCGGAGCGACCGCAGGTAGGTGAGCAGCTGCTCGGGCTCCATGCGCAGCTCGCGGTCGTTGACGAAGACCTTCGAACCGCTCTTGCCGTTGATCGAGATTTTCTCGCCGTCGATCCAGACGCCGGGTGCTCGTTCGAGCAGTTCCACGCCGTCCCTGCCGATGGCCGCCGGGGCGTTGGCCACGTCGACCACGAACCGGTCCGCCTCGCGCCGCACCAGCCGGGCCTTCACCGTCACGCTTTCGATGCCGGTCGCCGAGGCCCGCATCACGAAGTCGCCCAGGTCGTTGTCCGCCTCTACGCGCACCGCTTTCGTCAAGGGATCGAACCCGAGAAACTGGATCTGCAGTGTGTAGCTGCCCGGTGCGGCCTTCAGTTCGAAACGTCCCCGGGCGTCGGTCGTGCGGCCCGCCACCTGCTCCGTACCTTTCAGCAGCACGACCGTCGCATATTCGACGGCATTGCCCTGTTCGTCCACTACGCGCCCAGTGGAAGGGTAGAGTCCGGCTGCGGAGAGACGGCCGAAGGCCATGCCGAGCGCAACGATAAGAAGAATCAGCTGTTTCATAATATTCTGCCTTGCACTTTATTTTTCTGCGCAAAGATATGTATTAATATTTATACTATGCAAGACATAGTACTAAATTTTTCAGAAAATTTTCGACACTTATATATATCGGGACCGAAGGTACATAAAAATCCCCGCATCCTTTCGAGATGCGGGGGAAATGAATGTGTGCGGCGTCAGCGGGTCACGGGCACCTGTATTTCGGTGAGCCACTCCTCTTCCGACTCTTTGTTCCAGATTCCGTCGATCTGGCAGAACCGGGGGCTCCCGGCGAGTTTGTATCCCTGCTCTTCGATGTGGACGAAGAGTTGGGCGAGCGCTTCGGGCAAACCGTCGTAA
The DNA here is from genome assembly GCA_949840605.1 of uncultured Alistipes sp. The sequence continues at coordinate 13,572 of CATKXN010000050.1, read as the reverse complement.
CTGCCGTAGTGGTTGGCGCAGGCTGCGGCGGGCACGGCCGGGACCTCCTTGAATTGAATGAGTTCCGAATCCTGCCGTTTTTCGGCCACCTGCTCGCAGTATTCGATGTCGATGGTGCCTTCGCGGTATTCGCGGTTGTGGTCGATCGTGTAGCAGTATCCCGGTTCGGGGCATTCGCATCCGAGGCGGGCCATTTCGGGACCTATGACGTTGGGGCACAAGTCGAACAGTTCGTCGTAGCCGGATATGACGCGGCGGTGGCTGGCGACGATGATCGCCGGCAGCGGTCTGATAGTTACATGTTCCATTTTCTGTCGTGTTTTGAGTTTGTTTCCCAGCTCGTTCAGCCGGTTCATGCGCTCCCGGAGGCGTTTCATCTCCGAGCTGCACTCCTCGGTTTTCGCACGGATCATTTCGATCGGCGGCTCTCCCGCATGCTCCTCGAATATTTCGCGTATCTCCTCGAGACTGAACCCGAGTTTCTTGAGGTAGAGGATGCGGCGCATCTGTTGCATCTGTCCCACGTCGTAGTAGCGGTACCGGGTCCATTGGTCCACGTGTCTGGGGACCAGCAGTCCGATCTGCTCGTAGTGCCGCAGCGTCTTGACCGTGACGCAGTTGAGCTTGGAAAACTCTCCGATTTTCAGTTTTATTTTCGTTGTCTTCATAAACCTTGCGCAAGTGTTTACGGTGCAAAGATAGACCCTTCCCCCGGGGACGGGTCAAATTTTTCCGCGGATTTTTTTCGTGGCCGGACTTTTTATATAGGGTGTAGTGAATATTTTGTTGAAAAGTCCTCCGGCGGCGGGGTAGGAATCCCGGGAAATATTTTCTAAATTTGCAGATTGAATTAATATGTCTAATTGTCCCCGGACACTATGTTGAGCGCCCTATATTACCTTTTCCTGGTGTTCCTGTGCACCTTCTTCATGATTCTGTCGGCCCTTGCGCTGGTCCTTTGCTATCCTTTCGACAAGGGCCGCCGCACGGTGCACGAACTGTCGCGCATCCTCGTGCGGATCTTCTTCTTCATCCCGCCCTTCTGGCGGCAGCGGGTCATCGGGCGGGAGCTGGTCGACCGGAAGAAACGCTATGTCATCGTCGTCAACCACAATACGGTGATCGACATCCCGGCGCTTTACTACATCCCGCTGAATTTCCGCTGGGTGTCGAAGCGCGAGGTCTTCAAGACGCCTTTCTTCGGACAGTACCTCGTGCTGCACGGCGACATCTGCATCAACCGCGGCCGCGCCGCCGAAGCGCTGGAACAGCTGGTCCGCGACGGGCGGATGTGGATTTCGCGCGGGGCCTCGGTGGCCGTATTCCCCGAGGGCACACGCTCGAAGGACGGCGAGATCGGACGTTTCAAGGCCGGGGCCTTTACGCTGGCCAAGGAGGCCGGCGTGGAGATTCTTCCGGTGGTGATGACCGGCACCAAGACGCTGATCAAAAAGAACCTGGCTTTCAACTGGGGCAACCGGATCACGATCCGCGTGCTGCCTCCCGTCCCGGCCTCGGAGGTCGCCGCGACGGAGACCCACGAGCTGATGCAGCGGGTCCGCGAGCGGATGTGCGAGGCCCTGGCCGAGATGCGAAAATAACGAATTATGGCAGATTTACTCAATACGAACGCACACAACTACGGCGACGACGCCATCGTGACCCTCTCCCCGCGGGAGCATATCCGGCTGCGCCCGGGCATGTACGTCGGCACGGTGGGCGACGGTTCGCAGCCCGACGAGGCGCTTTACGTGCTCATCAAGGAGGTCGTCGACAACTCGATCGACGAGTTCATCATGGGTGCGGGCAAGCAGATCGACATCACGATCGCCGACAAGGTGGTCACGGTGCGCGACTACGGCCGCGGCATACCCCTCAAATCGCTTTCGGCGGCCGTCGGGCAGATGAACACGGGCGGCAAGTACGGTAGCGATGCCTTCAAGAAGACCGTCGGCATGAACGGCGTGGGCGTCAAGGCCGTGAACATGCTTTCGAGCGAATTCACGGCCCGTTCGGTGCGCGACGGCGAAGCCCGCACGGTGACCTTTTCCCAGGGGTTGGAGGTCAGCGACAAGTGGGAGAGCGGGGTCCGCGAGAAGAACGGCACGTTCATTTCCTACCGCGTCGACGAGGAGATTTTCGGCGAATACGCTTACAACCTCGAATACGTCGAGCAGAAAATCCGCAATTACAGCTACCTGAACCTGGGGCTGACGCTCAATTTCAACGGCAGGAGCTACGTTTCGAAGAACGGTCTGCTGGACCTGGTGAACGACAACCTGACCGAGGAGCCGCTCTATCCCCCGATCCACCTCACGGGCGAGGACATCGAGGTGGTCATCACCCACGGCACGGGCTACGGCGAGAGCTACGACTCGTTCGTCAACGGACAGCACACCATCCACGGCGGTACGCACCAGGTGGCGCTGCGTGCGGCGGTCGCCAAGACCGTCAAGGAGTTCTACCACAAGGACTACGACCCGTCGGACATCCGCACGTCGATCATGGCGGCCATCTCGATCAAGGTTTCGAATCCGGTGTTCGAGAACCAGCAGAAGACCAAGTTCGGGTCGCGCGAGATCGACCCGGGGGTGTCGGTCAACACGTTCGTGGGCGATTTCCTGGCGAAGCACCTCGACGACTACCTGCACAAGCATCCCGAGACGGCGCAGGTCCTGCAAAAGAAGATCGTCGAGAACGAGAAGGAGCGCAAGGCGATCTCGGGCATCCAGAAGAAGGCCCGTGAGACGGCCAAGAAAGTGAGTCTGAACAACAAGAAGCTGCGCGACTGCAAGATACACCGCACGGACAAGAACGACCTGGCCGAGCAGTCGATGATCTTCATCACGGAGGGCAACTCCGCGTCGGGATCGATCACCAAGAGCCGCGACGTGCGCACGCAGGCGGTCTTCTCGCTGCGCGGAAAACCGCTCAACTGCTACGGGCTGACCAAAAAAGTGGTCTACGAGAACGAGGAGTTCAACCTGCTGCAGGCAGCGCTGAACATCGAAGAGGACATGGACAACCTGCGCTACAACAAGGTTGTGATCGCCACCGATGCCGATGTCGACGGCATGCACATCCGCCTGCTGATGATGACCTTCTTCCTGCAGTTCTTCCCCGAGGTGAGCCGCCAGGGGCATCTGTTCGTGCATCAGACTCCGCTGTTCCGCGTGCGCAACAAGAAGGAGACGATCTACTGCTACTCCGAGGAGGAGCGGCTGAAGGCCGTCGCCAAATGCGGCGTCAATGCCGAGATCACGCGCTTCAAAGGTCTGGGAGAAATTTCGCCCGACGAGTTCAAGGAGTTCATCGGCGAAGGGATGCGTCTGGACAAGGTGCGCATCACCAAGGACGACCCGATCCACGACCTGCTGGAATTTTACATGGGTAAGAACACGTACGAGCGTCAGGGCTTCATCATCGACAACCTGCGTATCGAGGAGGACCTCGTCGAGCAGGACCTGAAAATCAGCTAAGGAATTATGGCAGAAGAGAAAGATAAAGACGATCTGATCCCCGGCGGGGATTTCAACGAGGATGCCTCGACCCCCGAAACCGCGGTCGACGAGGCGGACGACGCGCCTGTCGCCGAAGCTCCGGCCAAGGCGGGGAAGTTCGACCGCCTGACGCAGGAGGAGGGGGGCGTGCGCAAGCTGACGGGCATGTATAAGAACTGGTTTCTGGACTACGCTTCGTACGTGATCCTCGAACGCGCCGTGCCGCACGTCGAGGACGGTCTGAAACCCGTCCAGCGGCGTATCCTCCATGCGATGAAGGTCGTGGACGACGGACGCTACAACAAGGTCGCCAACCTCGTGGGGCAGACCATGCAGTACCACCCGCACGGCGATGCTTCGATCAAGGACGCGCTGGTGCAGCTGGGACAGAAGGACCTGCTGATCGACTGCCAGGGCAACTGGGGCAATATCCTCACGGGCGACGAGGCCGCCGCGGGCCGTTATATCGAGGCGCGGCTGTCGAAATTCGCCCTCGACGTGGTCTTCAACAAGAAGACGACGGAGTGGATGCTGTCGTACGACGGCCGCAAGGAGGAGCCCGTGACGCTGCCGATCAAGTTTCCGCTGCTGCTGGCGCAGGGCTCGGACGGCATCGCCGTGGGTCTGGCGTCGAAAATCCTGCCCCACAACTTCGTGGAGCTGATCAATGCCTGCATCGCCCATCTCGAGGGACGCGAGTTCCAGCTGTATCCCGATTTCCCGACGGGCGGCATGGCTGACGTGAGCCGTTACAACGACGGACTGCGGGGCGGCGCCGTGAAGGTCCGGGCGAAGATTTCGAAGATCGACAAGCGCACGCTGGCCATCACCGAGATTCCCTATACCACGACCACCGAGTCGATCAAGGATTCGATCATCAAGGCCAACGACAAGGGCAAGATCAAGATCCGCAAGGTCGACGACAATACGGCCGACAAGGTCGAGATCGTCATTCAGGTCGCCCCCGACGAATCGTCGGACAAGACCATCGACGCCCTGTACGCCTTCACCGACTGCGAGGTGTCGATCTCCCCGAACTCGTGCGTGATCTGGGACGAGAAGCCCCACTTCCTGGGTGTTTCGGAAATCCTGCGCCGCTCGGCCGAGCACACCAAATCGCTGCTGGGCCTCGAGCTGAAGATCAAACTCGGGGAGCTGAACGAGGCGTGGCACGCCGCGTCGCTGGAACGCATCTTCATCGAGAACAAGCTCTACCAGCTGATCGAGGGGTGCAAGAGCCGCGAGGAGGCATACGCTGCTGTCGATAAAGGTCTGGAGCCCTTCAAGAAACGGCTGCGACGTGAAGTGACGCTTGAAGACGTGCAGCGCCTTACGGAACTGAAATTCATCCGCATTTCGCGCTACGATTCGGACAAGGCCGACAACGAGATCAGGCAGATCGAGGAGGACATCAAGGCCACGCAGTACGATCTGGACCACCTGACCGAATACGCCGTCGCCTACTACGAGCGCATCCGCGACAAGTACGGCAAAGGCCGGGAGCGCCGCACGGAGCTGCGCGAGTTCGATTCGATCGAGGCCACGAAGGTCGCCGTGACCAACGCCAAACTCTACGTCGACCGCGCCGAAGGTTTCTTCGGCATCGGCAAGTCGATGAAGGACGCCGAGCTGGTCTGCGACTGCTCGGACATCGACGACGTGATCGTCTTCACGAAGGACGGACGCTACGTCATCACGAAGGTTTCGGACAAGGCCTTCTTCGACAAGAACATCTACTATATCGGGGTCTTCAAACGAAACGACGACCGCACGATCTACAACGTTCTCTACCGCGACGGCAAGAACGGCGCGATCATGATGAAGCGTTGCGCCATCAAGGGCATCACGCGCGACAAGGAGTACGACATCACCAAGGGTACGCCCAAGAGCGAGATTCTGTATATGTCTGTGAATCCGAACGGTGAAGCCGAGGTGCTAAAGGTTTACTTCAAGCCCCGCCCGCGGTTGAAGAAGGTGATCGTGGACCTCGATTTCTCGGCCCTCGCCATCAAGGGGCGGCAGAGCCAGGGCAACCTCTTCTCGCGTTACGGCATCCACAAGATCGTGCTGAAGGAGCGCGGCACCTCGACCCTCGGAGGGCAGGACATCTGGTTCGACGAGGATGTCCGCCGCCTGAACGCCGACGGCCGCGGAATTCCGCTGGGCGAGTTCAAGGGCGACGACAAGCTGATCGTGTGGACCTCCAAGAACCAGTACTACATCACGGGTTACGACCTGATGCAGCACTTCCCCGACGATACCGTCCGCGTGGCGCGTTACGAGTCCGACCGGGTTTACAGCCTGTGCTACTACGACCGCGACCAGAAGTACTACTACATGAAGCGTTTCACGGCCGAGATGTCGGACAAGACGCAGGATTTCCTCGACGCCGACGCCGATTTCGTCTGCGTGACGGACCGCGCCGGGGCCAAGCTGGAGATCACCTATAAAGGGGCGCACGCTTCGCGGCCCGCGGACCTCATCGACGTCGACGAGTTCGTGGGCGTCAAGAGCCACCGCGCCAAGGGCAAGCGGCTGACGACCTACGACGTCGCGGCGCTGCGGATGATCGAACCCGAGCTTCCTCCCGAGCCGGAACACGCTGACGGCGAGGTGTATGACGGTGATCAGCTGACGGACGCTTCCGGTAATTCGACACAAGTCGCTGGTGAAGAGTCGAAAACGGTTGTTCCTGCCGATCCGAAAGCCAGGCCGGCGGCGAAACCCGCTCCGGAAAAGTTTCCGGCGGGCCAGCCCTCGGCCGGAACGATCGTCGGGGGCGTGGAGTTCGAGATCGAGCGGGCCAGAGGCGATGCCGACGAGATGATCGACCCCGAACAGTTGAATCTTTTCTAAGCGATGGATATGGTCCCCGTCTCCCTATATGCCGCATGGCGGCCCGGAATGCAGAATTCGCCGCTTTCATCGGCGTGTATGAGTTTGACCCACCCCCAAACCCCCGCCTCGGCGGGGGCTTTGTGCCGCCGTGCGGCAGGGGGCGTTATCGATCGCCTGCGATGAAACCCCTCTTCCTGATCGGCTACATGGGCTGCGGCAAGAGCACCCTCGGACGCAAGCTGGCGCGGCGCCTCGGCGTTCCGTATGCCGACACCGATGCGCTGGTCGAGGAGCGCGAGGGGGCGTCGGTTTCCGACGTCTTCCGCTATGAGGGCGAGCAGCGGTTCCGGGAGGTCGAGCGCGAGGTGCTGGACCGGGTGGTCGGCGAAGGCGCCGTTCCGGTGGTCTCCACGGGCGGGGGGCTGCCCACGTGGAGTGACAACATGGCGAGGATGAACGACGTAGGCTGCACGGTCTACCTGCGCCGTTCGGCGGAGCAGATCGCCCGCCGCCTGAGCCCTTACGGACGCCGCAAACGGCCCCGCCTGCAAGGGTTGAACGACGAGGAGCTGGTGGCGTTCATGGAGCGCGACATGGCTGCCCGGGAACCCTTCTATGCGCAGGCGTCGCTGGTCGTAGACTGCGACCTGCTCTCCGACGATGAGGTGGTGGAATGCATCCTCGACCGGCTTAGAACCGCCCGCCTAAAAGGCGGGATTTAGGGGCGGCGGATGCTCGGAACGCTCATGATCCGATTCTGCGCTCCCGCCCGCTTAAGAAGCGGGTCTTAAATAGAATCGTAGCGGAAATGGGGCTCTGATATGCAAAATGCTGCCGCAGCCTCTAATCCCGGCGTCTTACGCCGGTGGTTTTGGTGCTTTTGGCATCAAAAGTACATGAAACAGCCTATTTGTAAAGTACGAAAAACGTGACTGCAAACTCAAATGACGCGCCGATCGGCGTTTACGATTCGGGACTGGGCGGGCTGACCGTCTGGCGCGAAATCCGGCGCCTGCTGCCCGGCGAATCGCTCGTCTACCTGGGCGACGGCGCCAACTGTCCCTACGGCTCCCGGCCCCGGGAGGAGGTGCAGACGCTGGCCGACGCCGCTGTCGCGCGGCTGGTCGGGCTGGGCTGCAAGATGGTCGTCGTGGCCTGCAACACCGCCACCGCCGCGGCCATCGACTTCCTGCGCGAAAAGTACGCCGGCCTGCCGATCGTGGGCATGGAGCCCGCCGTGAAACCCGCCTGCCTGTCCACCCGCAGCGGGGTGGTGGGGGTGCTGGCCACCGAGCGGAGCCTCGACGGCGAGCTGTTCCGCCGCACCGCCGCCAAATACGGCCGCGGGATCGAGGTCCTGACCGTTCCGGGCACGGGGTTCGTGGAGCTGGTCGAAGGGGACCGGGAGGATACGCCCGAGGCCGAAGCCACGGTGCGCGCCGCCTTGGAGCCGGTGCTGGCCCGGGGCGCCGACCAGATCGTGCTGGGATGCACGCACTATCCTTTCCTGACGCCCGTGATCGAACGCGTCGTCGCCGGGCGCGGCGTCTCGATCGTCGACCCGTCGCCCGCCGTCGCCCGCCGGGTGGCGCAGCTGCTCGACGACTGCGGCCTGCGCGCATCGGCGGATCACGCACCCCGTCTCGTGTTCCGCACCTTCGCCGGCGAGGAATACCGCCGCCGCCTCGAAAAGAAGGCGCTGGAATCCCGCTGATCGCTGCATTCACGCTATTTTCGGCTTCCGGAACCCGGAATGTCGGAAAAAATTCGTACCTTCGCTTGATAAATCAAGCGTAAGAAAAATGGCATCCAAAAATACGACATCCCCCAACGGACGACAGGACGTGCAGCGTTCCAACCGCGACAGCGCGCGCTGGATTGCGGGTCTGCTGCTGCTGTTCGTGGGTGTGTTCGCCGCCGCCGCGGTATTCTTTTCGTTTTTCAGCTGGGCTCCCGACCAGAGCGTCCTGCAAAAGTCGGTCGAGGACCGCGAACTGATCGGCGCCGAGATCGAGAACTTGTGCGGCGTCGCCGGGGCGCGGCTGGGGATGCTGCTCGTCGACCGTTCGTTCGGGCTGTTCGGCATTCTGATCCCCGTGATGCTGGTGCTGATCGGGGTGAGGATCATCCGCCAGCGTCCGCTGCTGGTGAACCATTCGATCCTGTCGCTGTTCTTCATCATGATCCTCGGGTCGCTGACCCTGGGCTTCGCCTTTGCCGACCGTTGGAGCCTCTGCTGCTCGACGGGGTGGGGCGGGGCGTTCGGCATCGAGGTCTCGGGCTTGCTGCGCACGCATATCGGCGCCGTCGGAACGCTTATCCTGCTGTTAGGCGGATGGATTCTGACGGGCGTATTCATCAACCGCAACTTCATCAACAAGGTCAACGAGGTCGGCAACGTCATGGCCGACAAGAGTGAAAAAATCGTCGAGATCGTCAAACACAAGGTGGTCGCGCCCATCGGCCGCGTTCCCGAAGAAGGCGGTGCGATCGCGGAAGAGGCTCCCGGACAGGCTCCGAAAACCGCCGGACCTGCCGTTTCCGCTCCGAAAACCGCCGGACCTGCCGCTCCCGTTCAGAAAGCCGCCGACGCTCCGGAACCCCCGGTGCGGAAAACCGCGCCGATGCACGTCGAGCGTCCCGCAGAGGTCGTTTCGGCTGCGAAACCGGCGGCCGTGGACGACGACGATCCTTTCGTGGAGCTGACGCCCGACGGAAAGCCCGTCGGCGAGGCCGTTCCGGAAGAGGCGCCGCAGGAGCCTGCCGGGGACGAGGAGTTCATCGAGGTCGACCTTTCGCACCCCGAAGGGCGCGTAGTGATGGGCCGCGGGGGGCTGATCGAGTTGGAGCGTCCGGCGTTCCGTCCTGCCGCACCGGCAGTCTCCGCATCCGACGAACCGTTCACCGAAATCCTCGTCGGCGAAGAACCGGAAGAACCGGCGGAGATGCCGGCAGAGGTGTCCGCCGAAGCGTTCCCGTCGCCCGAGCCCCCGGACGAGGGCATCGTGGTGACGGTCGAATCCAACGAGGCGAAACTGGTCGACGAGAAGGCGATCCCGACGGAGAGCTACGACCCGCTGAAAGACCTCGTGAATTACCACAAGCCGCCCGTGACGCTGTTGGAGGACTATGTGTCCGATTCAGAGGTGTCGGACGAGGAGATTTTCGAAAACAAGACCAAGATCGAGGAGACGCTCAAATATTTCGGTATTCCGATCCAGCGCATCAAGGCTACCGTGGGCCCCACGGTCACGCTCTACGAGATCGTGCAGGCACAGGGGGTCAAGATCGCCAAGATACAGGGCCTCCAGAACGATATCGCCCAGAGCCTCAAGGCCGAATCGGGCATCCGCATCATCGCGCCGATCCCGGGCAAGGGGACCATCGGCATCGAGGTTCCGAACCGCAACAAGCAGATCGTTTCGATGTACTCGGCGGTGCGGTCGCTGCGTTTCCAGGAGTCGAAGGCCGAACTGCCGGTGGTGATCGGGCGCACGATCCAGAACGAGAATTTCGTCTTCGACCTGGCGAAGATGCCCCACCTGCTGGTGGCCGGCGCCACGGGACAGGGCAAGTCCGTCGGGCTGAACGCCATCATCACCTCGCTGCTCTACCGCAAGCATCCCGCACAGCTGAAATTCGTGATGATCGACCCCAAGATGGTCGAGTTCTCGCTCTATGCCAAGGTCGAGCGTCATTTCCTGGCCAAGATGGAGTCGGAGGACGAAGCCATCGTCACCGATCCCCGCAAGGCGGTCTATACGCTCAATTCGCTCTGTACGGAGATGGACAACCGGCTGGAACTCTGCAAGAAAGCCGGCACTCGGAACATTGCCGAATATAATGCGAAATTCACTGCGCGGCGGCTGAATCCGATGAACGGCCATCGCTTCATGCCCTATATCGTCGTGGTGATCGACGAGTTCGCCGACCTTATCATGACGGCCAAGGAGGTCGAGACCCCCGTGACGCGCCTGGCCCAGAAGGCCCGCGCCATCGGCATCCACCTCATCATCGCCACGCAGCGTCCGTCGGTCGACGTCATCACGGGCAAGATCAAGGCCAACTTCCCGGCCCGCGTCGCTTTCCGCGTGATGCAGATGATCGACTCGCGGACGATCCTCGACCGTCCGGGCGCCGACCAGCTGATCGGCCGCGGCGACATGCTCATCTCGAAGGACGGCGAACTGACGCGCATCCAGTGTGCGCTGGTCGAGACCAAGGAGGTCGAACGCATCGTCGATTACATCTCCAAACAGCAGGGTTACACCGCAGCCTATGCGCTGCCCGACTATACGCCCGACAACGGCGAGGGCCAGTCGATGGGCAGCGAGGAGGCCTCCTCGGCGCCCCTGAAATACGATTCGCTCTTCTCCGAGATCGCCCGCAGCGCCGTGCAGGACGGGTCGATCTCGACCTCGATGATCCAGCGCAACTACGAGGTGGGATTCAACCGCGCCGGACGTATCATGATGCAGCTCGAACGGGCCGGCATCGTCGGCCGCCAGCAGGGCGCCAAACCGCGCGACATCCTCTATCACGACCTGCCCTCGCTGGAAGCCAAATTGCAGGAGCTGGGCTTGTTTTAATACGATTTTAATACGAATCCGACGATGAGAAAACTACTGCTTCTTACGGCTTTTGCGGCGGGCGTTCAGGTTGTTTCGGCAGCCGGGCGCGCTACGGAGATACTCGAAAAACTCGCTGCGGGATTCCGTGCGATGCCCGGCTACAGCGTGGATTTCGAAGTCTCGGCGGGCGATTACAAAAACCGCGGCAGCTATGTCGTCGAGGGGCGGAGCTATTACCTCGCGCTGGCCGACGCCGAGGTCTTCGCCGACAGCGTGGTCCGCTACGAAATCGACAACCGCCGCCGCGAGGTGACCGTGACGGAAGTCGACACGGCGAGCCGCAATATCCTGAACAATCCCGTCCGGGCCTTCGATTTCCTCGGCAGCGAGTATGTCCCGACGTTGGTGTCCGAAGCCGGGGGGCGCGCCGTCGTGCGGCTGACGCCCGCCGCCGGGAACGACTCTCCGGCGGGCGACGTCACCGTGACGGTCGATACCGCCACGATGCGCCCCCTGTCGCTCTCCTACGATTACGACGGCGAGCAGGTGCGGGTCAGCGTCCTCGGCATCGCGCCGTTCACGGGGCGTCTGCGCGTGTTCGACAGGCAGTCCTATGCGGGTTACGAGTTCATCGACTTTCGCTGAACGGGACCGCCGGGGGTCTTGCGATGTCATTCATCGCCGACTATCTGTTTTTTGTAATTCGACCTTCATTAGTTGCTATCGGCATTGTATTTAAATTTTTATTTATTTGTAGGCATGATAATTAATATATTTTATTTATATTTGCGTTGCAATGGTTTTATTTTAAGTTTTTAATTAAAATCTTAAGAATGAAAAAGATTCTGTTTTTGCTGTCCTTTTTGTTCGGAAGTGCGGTTGCCGTGCAGGCGCAATCTTTTGCGAGTAACGACAAAGGCGTTTTTCTGCGGGCTGAACTGCGGGCTTTGATCCAATCGAAAAGCGACGGTGTGGCGCAGCGAGGGATGGATGTCGAGGCAGTCGTCGGTTATCGTTTTAACGGACGGTTTTCCCTTTACATACCGGTTACGGGAACGACCGGATTGTTCAAGGCCGGTGGCGTGAAAAGTTATGAGCAGGCCGGGCAGCTTGGTCTGGGATTCGGCTATGCTCCGCTTCGTACCGATCGCGACCGGCTCGAAGTTTCCCTGCGTGCGGGTAATACCCTCGGCGGTGATTGGCATTTCCGCTATTACGACTTGGGTGTGCGTTGGGAGTGGGCAGACCTGAAAATACCGCCTTTCGTCGGTTTGGGTGTCCGCTATCAGGATTGCTATAAGGGGGATTTTCCCGACTATTGTTTTTTTTATGCCACGGTCGGATTTTCGATCCGGTGGCACCGAGTGAAAGGTAGGTAATTCGTATTTCTCCCGGCAAAGTGCCGGGAGATTTTTTTGCCCGGTCACACAATACCCCCCCCCTCGTGCGTTATTAAATGGAGCATGCAAACCGGAAAAACGGAACACTATCGAAAACAATTCGACCAATGCCGCTGTTGGCAGAAATCTAACCTCACTTTTTTATGAAAAAATTCCTTTTTCTGGTTGCCGCATGGTTTGCGGTGTCTGCCGCCGCGGCGCAAACGAACCCGCAGGCCAAACTCCCGGCGGATCCGCACACGGAACCCCATTCCGCATTGCCCCGCGGCTTCACTCCCGGAACCCGGTTTTCGGACCGCCTCTGGTTCGGGGTCGTCTACACTCCGAAATTCCTGCTTTCGGAATCCGTTTCGACCGATTTTCCGATGGAGAACCACCGGAAAACAGCCCACAATTATGCCCTCGAAGCGGGGTATATGCTGACCCCGCACCTTTCGGTGGGCCTCGGCCTGAGTTACGAACGCGACTGGCTCAAGACCGGCGGCGCGGTAGATCTGATTCCGGCCTACCTCCAGGCCCACTATTTTTACGGAAAACGGGGCGGCGGCTGGTTTAACTATGCGCGTTTGGGCGGCCTACTTTCGGCTGACAGCGGTATCCGTTCGGGATTTACGGGCGGCGCGGGCGTCGGTTACCGACTGAAGCTGCACCGCCGTTTCGGGGTCGATCTCAAAGCCGGCTACGATTACTCGGGTGCGCGGGTCAACACCGCCTTTTTCGAGCAGGCGGGTTTCCGGGGCGGCAGTTGGTCCCGCCATGCGTTGTCTCTGGGCGTGGGGCTGGTCTTCTGAACCCCTCCCGAACCGCTTTTCTCCCGGCAGTCTGCCGGGAATTTTTTTTCAGGCCGTCAGATCGCCGGAAAAGGGCCAAAAACGGCGGGTACCCCGAAAAATTTCGCGCGCGCGAAGAGATTTTTTTCTGCAAAGTTGCTCAGATCGGAAATAAATCGTATTTTTGTATGTTAAACAAGTGGTAATTTTCGATGACACCGGCCCGGCGAATGCGCGGTGTCGGTGCAAAAAGGTCTAAACACTGAATAATGCTAACGGAAGAAGAAAAGAATGCCGGTTTGGTGGGGCGTATCATCCCCATCAATATCGAAGAGCAGATGAAGTCGGCGTACATCGACTACTCGATGTCGGTCATCGTGTCGCGTGCGCTGCCCGACGTCAGGGACGGTATGAAACCCGTACACCGGCGCATCCTCTACGATATGAGCGCGGAGCTCAACCTCTACTCCGACAAACCCACCCGTAAGTCGGC
>CATKXN010000049.1 GCA_949840605.1 uncultured Alistipes sp. | reverse complement strand
TGCGGGCGCCGTGGGCGCCACCTGCGCAAACGTAATGGCTTGCCGCGAAGTGGCGAGCGAAGTGGTTCTGATCGACATCAAGGAGGGCCTCTCGGAGGGCAAGATGCTGGACATGTACCAGTGCTCGACGCTGATGGATTTCGACACGAAGCTCGTCGGTGCGACCAACGACTACAAGAAGACCGCCAACTCGGACGTCGTAGTCATCACCTCGGGCATTCCCCGCAAGCCGGGCATGACCCGCGAGGAGCTGATCGGCACCAACGCCGGTATCATGAAGGGTGTGATCGAGAACGTCATCAAGTACTCGCCGCGCGCCATCATCATCGTGGTAGCCAACCCGATGGACACGCTGACCTACCTGGCCCTGAAGGCTTCGGGACTTCCGAAGAACCGCATCATCGGCATGGGCGGCGCGCTGGATTCGTCGCGCTTCAAGTGCTACCTGGCCAAGGCCACCGGCGCCAACATCAACAACGTCGACGGCATGGTCATCGGCGGCCACGGCGACACGACGATGATTCCGCTCGTATCGAAGGCCACGGTCAACGGCGTTCCCGTTTCGCAGTTCGCGTCGAAGAAGAAGCTCGACGAGGCCGTCGCCAACACGATGGTCGGCGGCGCGACCCTCACCAAACTCATCGGCACGTCGGCCTGGTATGCACCGGGAGCCGCCGCATCGATGATGGTCGAGGCGATCCTCAACGACCAGAAGAAGATGGTTCCCTGCTGCTGCTACCTCGACGGCGAGTACGGCCAGAAGGACATCTGCATCGGCGTTCCCGCGATCATCGGACGCAAAGGCATCGAGAAGATCGTGAAGATCGACCTCACGAAAGAGGAGGCCGAGAAATTCGCCGCCTCGGCCGAGGCCGTCCGCAAGACGAACAACATCCTGCACGAGATCAAGGCACTCTAAACCGCCCGAGAAGTGGAGGGACAGGCGGGCGGACAGCCGTCCGGCGAACCACGCCCGAACACCCCGCCATACATCCGCAAAAAGCCGCCCCGGTTCGGGGGCGGCTTTTTCGTGCCCGGCATCCGGATCAAAAGCTGATCTTCGCACCGACGAACCAGCTGCGGGGCAGCGAAGGACCGTAGACATAACCCGAATCGCGTTCGGCACCCCGGTCGAAATCCTTCTGGTAGGCGTTGAAGAGATTCTGCACGCCGCCGTAAAGCTGCAGGGTGATCTCCTTATAGATACGCAGGTCGTAGGCCAGGCGCAGGTTCACGTCGCAGAACGCCGGCGTAACGACCGCCACGTCCCGGTCCACGCCCGATCCGGCCATGTGCTGCACGAGCATCTCCCCCGTGCAGGTGCCGGTCACGTCGGCCGTAAAACGGCGCAACGGCTTGAACGACGCGGTGAAATAACCGTAAAGGTCGGGCGTGCGGAACATCCGGCTCACGGGCGGCACCTCCGCGTCCTCGCTCCACTGCTCGGGTTCGGAATAACGGCTCCGCTGCCACGTCATCCCCGCCTGGAGTTCGAACCAGCGGGTGAAAGCCGCGCGGCCCTCGACGTTCAGCCCGCGCACCGCGGCGCCCGAGCCGTTGTAACGCTCCTTGATTTTGCCGCCGTCGGCCGTTTCCGCGACATCCCGCAGTGCGAATACATCTTCCAGTTTGGTATAGAATCCCTCGACGAGCAGGTTGGTCTGCACGCTTCCGAACGTGTGATACAGGTCGGCCGAAAGGCTCACGCTGTGCGAACGCTCCTCCTTGAGGTCGTCCGCAAGGCGGATGCGGACCCGCTCGCCGCCCACGATGGCGATATGCATGTCCTCGTCGAAAGCCTGCGGGGCGCGGTATCCTCCGGCGTAGCTCACCCGCAGGTTCACCGACTCCGAGGGGTTGAAACGGACGTTGGCCCGGGGGCTGAAGATCACGTGGTCCACGAGATTGTGCTTGTCGACGCGGCCGCCGATCAGCAGCGACCACTTCTTCGTTTTCCACTCGTTCTGCAGATAGCCGCCCACGATATGCACCGTCTGATCGGTGTCGATAGCGTAGCCGATCGAGCGGTCTTCGAGCTCGTCGAAATTATATTCCGCCCCGAGCGTCAGCTCCGACGGCATGAACAGCAGCCTGCGGAAGGCATGGACGTACTGCATGCCGGCCGCCGCGGTCAGATCGTGCGTCGTGCCGTAGGCGTCGGGGTCCTGATTGCCGCCGTAGTAGCTCTTGCGCGCGGTGTTCTGAAACGAGGCGTAGGCGTTGAACCGGTTGCTGCGGTCGGCCGACGAAAGGTCGAACGAGAGGCTTCCGCCGTCGATCGCATGGTCGGTCTGCTCGGCGACGAAGGCTTCGTGGGGAGGCAGGTCCAGCAGGTCGCCGCCCCGGCGGTATTCGTCGATGTGGTGGTACTGCGCCGTGATGCGCGAATAGGCCCCCGTACGGAAAAACGAGCGCATGCCGACCGACTGGCCGTTGATGACGGGCAGTTCGGTGAAACCGTCGCCGTCGTGGTCGTAGCCCGAACGGTGGCGGCTCTGGCCGAAGACGCTGATGCCCGCGCGACCGCTCTCGGAGACGATCGAGGCGTTGAGCATCGTCGCGTTGTCATAGGAGTTGCTGCCTCCGAGCGAGGTCAGCGTGTGCGACAGCTGGGCCGAACTGCGCGCCGGCTCCCGGGTGATGATGTTGATCGTGCCGCCGATGGCCGACGAACCGAAAAGCGCCGAGCCGCCGCCGCGCAGCACCTCGACCCGCTCGATCATGTTGGCCGGAATCTGTTCCAGCCCGTAAACGCCCGTCAGGGCCGAGAATACCGGGTGCGAATCGACCAGTATCTGCGAATAGTGTCCGTCGAGGCCGTTTATGCGCACCTGCATGAAACCGCAGTTCTGGCAGTCGTCCTCGACACGCACGCCGGGCTGGAACGCCAGGCCCTGCGCCAGACACGCGGCATTGGTCCGCTCGAACAACCGGGCGTCGAGCACGCTTACGAGCGCCGGGGCTTCGCGCCGCAGCGTCGCCGAACGGCTCGCCGAGACGACCACCTCGTCCATCGAGATGCCGTTCTGCGCCACCTCGAAATTCAGCTCCAGCGTCTCGCCGCGTTTCAGCGCGACGGCCGTTCTTTTCGAGGCGTAACCCAGGGCGCGGACCTCGAGCGTCAGCTCCCCTTCGGGCAGGTTTTTCAGGAAATAGTGTCCCGAAGCGTCGGTCGTCGTACCGAAAGCCGTGCCGACGACGGCCACCGAAGCATAGGGAATGTGTTCATGGGTTTCACGGTCCACGACGTGGCCGTAAAGGTTGGCGTCCGTGCCTTTGCGCGGCGCGTCGGCGCCCAGCACGCCGGCAAGGTGCAGGCACACGAAAAGTGCCGACAGAATATATCGTTTCATGGTTAGATCGAATTGAGGATGAGGCCCGGAAGACTCCGGGCAAATCGGGAATGAGGCGTGACGGAACTACGCCGCAGGAGGCGCCCGCAGGGAGAAAAGCGAAATCTCCAACGCACACTTGCAGCGCGTGGCCTCGGGCAGCACGACGGCGAGCACCTCGGCGTAGAACTGATGCGCGTAAGGGATTTCGAACAGATAGGGGAAGAAATAGAAATCGTCGACGATACAGAACTCGACGACCTGTTCGACAGCCCCGTTGTCGGGCACCAGGTCCCCGCTGAACGCCGCGAAGTGGGCCGGGTCCTCGTTGTAGATATGCACCTTCTGTCCCGCGTAGGCAGCGAGCAGAACCGACAGCAGGAAAGCCGCGCAGCATCGTCTGAATTCGAGGTGCATCTTCATCGGGCGCAAAGGTATAATAAAAAAAGGGCCGCGACAAGCGGCCCCTGCAAAAATACCTACATATAAGTAGGTTGTATGTCTGTCCGACGACCCGCTTCGGGAGACGGACCCTAATCCCCTCCCGGATGCCGGGCGCCTCAGATGCTGATGTCGAGGATCTCGAAATGGATCGTGCCCGCAGGCACGTCCACATCCACGCGGTCGCCCTTCTTGCGGCCCAGCAGCGCCTTGGCGATCGGCGTGCCGATGGCCAGCTTCCCTTCGCGCAGGTTGGCCTCGTGCTCGGCGACGATCGTATAGGTCATCTCCTTGCGGGTGTTGTGGTTCAGAAGCGTCACCTTGCTCAGTATCTGTACTTTGCTCTTGTCGATCTTCGACTCGTCGATCACGCGCGCATTGGCGATCGTATCCTCCAGCTTGGCGATACGCATCTCCAGCAGACCCTGCGCCTCCCGGGCAGCATCGTACTCGGCGTTCTCCGAAAGGTCACCCTTGTCGCGCGCTTCGGCGATCGCCGCCGAAATCGCCGGACGCTCGACGGAACGCAGGTGATCGAGCTCCTCCTTGAGTTTTTTATAACCCTCCGCTGTCAGATAGATAATCTCTTTTGCCATATCAAAAAAACATAAAAAATAAAGAATCCTGACCCATAAAGGTCAGAACCCCGTTGCATTACTCAGACAAAGATAGAAAGTAAATTCCATATTTCCAAATCTTTTTCGCGTTCCGTGGCACGGATCGTGCCCGCAAACGGGGTTATGTTTACCGTACTCACGATCCATCTGTTATGGACGCTCGGCGCGGGTCTCGTCATCACGCGCCGGCAGCGAATACCCGCCTCGGCGGCGGCGTGGCTGGCGCTGGTCTTTCTGCTCCCGGTGGCCGGCACGCTCCTCTATGTACTGGCCGGGTACCGCCGTCCCGCGCCCCCTGCCGAAGGCCCGGCTTACAGGGGCGACGCCGTGGAACAGATCGTCGCCCGGGGATGCGGCACCTCCCCCACACGCTGCAACCGCGTCGAACTGCTGCACAACGGCAACAACGCCTTCGCATCGCTCATCGCCGCCCTGCAGCACGCCACCCGTTCGATCCACATGGAGTACTACATCATCCGCGACGACCGCATCGGCCGCACCATCGCCGAAATACTGATCCGCAAGGCCCGCGCCGGACTGGAAGTGCGGGTCATCTACGACGCCGTGGGCTCGTGGCGGCTGAGCCGCGCGACGCTGCGGCGCATGCACGAAGCGGGGGTCCGCACCGCCGCCTTCGAGCCGGTCCGCTTCCCGTGGTTCACCACGCGCGCCGCGCGCCGCAACCACCGGAAAATAGTCGTTACGGACGGAAAGACCGCCTATCTGGGTGGCATAAATATTGCGAAATACTACCTCGACGGAGATTACATGGGCAAGTGGCGCGACGAGCACCTTCGCATCGAAGGCGACGCCGTCGCAGACCTCCAGCGCCTTTTCATCGCCGATTGGGCGCGGGCCGCCGGGGAGCGTCTCGACCCGCGCGGGTACATCGCCCCTCACCGCATCCGGCAGCGGCTGCCGATCCAGCTGGCGTGGTCCGAAGAGGGCCCTTCGCGGCTGACCATCGCCGAAGCGTTCGCGGCGGCCATCGTCCGGGCCCGGAAGCGGGTGCGCATCTGTTCGCCCTACTTCCTGCCCCCGGTGATGATCCTCGACGCCCTGCGGCTGGCGGCCCGGAGCGGCATCCGCGTCGAGGTGATGATCCCGACGTGCAGCGACTCCCCGTTCTCGGACCTCGTGTCCGACTCCTACGTCGGGGACCTGCTCGACGCCGGGGTCGAACTCTACCGCTACGACAACGGATTCCTGCACGCCAAACTGCTGATCGTCGACGAAGAGCTGGCCTCGGTGGGCACCGCGAACATGGACTACCGCAGTCTGACGGACAACCTCGAGGTCACGGCCTTCATCCGCGGCCGGGAGGTGGTCCGCGAACTGGCTGCCAACTTCGGCGAGGACCTCGCCTGCTGCCGGCGCATCACGCGCCGGGAGTGGCGGCCGTCGCTGTGGCGCCGCACGCTGGGCGACGTGCTGCGGCTCGTGTCACCCCTGATGTGATCCCGTCCTAAACCACATTACGAGTCATGAAACACCTTGTCTTCACCCTTTTGGCCGCGCTCCTCGTTTCGGGCGCGGCTTCTGCCCAGCGTCTGATGGTCGGCGTGCGCGGCGGCGTCAACTTCACCGACTATTCGTTCGATGCGATGCGCATCGGCGACACCCGGTTCACCCCGGGGTCCCCGCGGACGGGCTACGACGTGGGCTTCGTCCTGCGGCTCAACCTCGCCAAACACCTGCACCTGCAATCGGAGCTGGACTACGCCTTCGTCAACTACTCCGTCCGCGCCGAAAACGCCGTCTCCCGCCGTATCGCGCTGCGCACCGAGCGCTTCGAAATCCCCGTCCAGCTGGGCTTCCAGTTCGGGGTGCTGCGCCTGTTCGGAGGCGCACTGTTCCGCATTACGGACTCCGGGCACAGCAGCGCCCCGCAGCTGCTCCGCGTCCGGTTCAACAACGACGACATCGGGGTCATGGGCGGCCTGGGCCTCAACATCCGCAAATTCTTCATCGACTTCCGCATCTCGGGCTTCCCGCGATCGCGTGTATGGCACGATTTCACTTCGAAGGGCGCCACGCACCGCGTGAAGGTGCCGCGCGACATCGTCTACGGCGGTTCCGTCGGCTTCTTTTTCTGAAAACCCCACCCCCAAGTCCCCGCCCCGGCGGGGGCTTTTGTGTTCCGCGCGGCTAAAAACGGCGTTCCTTTCCGATTCGCGTCTTCCACGGGCAATAATTTTTTTTGCAAATCGTTAATTTATGCGTAACTTTGCGCGATAAAGCGCCGTAATAGATTCATAAATGAAGCAGACTTTTTTATACGCCCTTTGCGGACTGGCGGCCGCGACCATCCTCGGAGGGTGTTCCGGTATGAACGCCCTGCTGAAAAGCGGAAAGCCCGAACTGATTTACAGCAAGGCGATGGAATACTACCAGAAAGAAAAGTGGCAGCGCGCCTCGACGCTCTTCGAAGGAGCCCAGTACTACTACGCCGGCACCCCGACCGAAGACAGCATCTCGTTCTTCAACGCCCGCTGCAAGTTCAAGAACCGCGACTATGACACGGCGTCGACCCTGCTGGACGACTTCCGGCGCAAATTCGGCCGCAGCGCCTTCATCGAGGACGCCGAAGGCATGTACGCGCTCTGCTTCTACTACCTCTCGCCGGGGCCTTCGCGCGACCAGACGATGACCGGCCATGCGCTGATCGCCATCAACGAATTCATGTCGCGCTATCCGCAGAGCGACCGGATCGAGGATTTCAAGAAGATCAACGCGGAACTCACCGAAAGGCTGCACGACAAAGCCTACATCAACGCCTATACCTATTATAAGATCGGCCGCTACAAATCGGCGATCGTGGCGCTGAAGAACGCCCTGAAGCAGTATCCCGAGAGCAAACACCGCGAGGAGATCATGTATCTGATCGTCGACGCCGGCTACCGCTTCGCCAGCAACTCGGTCCAGGACAAGCAGACGGACCGTTACCTGACGATGCTCGACTCCTACCTCTCGTTCAAGGAGGAGTTCCCCGAATCGTCGCACATCAAGGAACTCGACCGCATGGCCAAGAACGCCCGCGATTACCTCGACCGCAACAATAACAAAGACAACAACATATAAGAATGGAAATCAAAAAGAACATTCCCAACAACACCATCACGCGCAAGCTGGTGGATCTGGACTCGGAGACGGGCAACATCTACGAGAGCGTAAACATCATCGCCCGCCGCGCCAACCAGATCGCAACCGAACTCAAAACCGAGCTCAACCGCAAACTCGCCGATTTCTCGTCGCCCACCGACACCATGGAGGAGACTTTCGAGAACCGCGAGCAGATCGAGATCTCGCGTTACTACGAGCGCCTGCCCAAACCGGTGATCATCGCTACCGAGGAGTTCATCGACCACGAACTGGTCTTCAAGGAGGGCAAGGACGGCGAGATGAAGGTGATCTAATCCGAACAGGAAGATGGCATCCGAAGGCGTCGCCAGTCCCCCGCTGGCGGGACGGCACATACTGTTGGGCATCACGGGCAGCATAGCGGCTTACAAGGCTGCCGTGCTTTGTCGTTTATTGAAGACGGCAGGCGCCGACGTGCGCGTGGTGATGACACCGCTGGCCAAGCAGTTCATCACCCCCCTGACGATGGCCACGCTCTCGAAAAATCCCATCCTCGTCGAATTCTTCGACCCGGAAAACGGCGCGTGGAACTCCCACGTGTCGCTGGGCGAATGGGCGGACTGTTACCTGATCGCCCCCGCCACGGCCAACACGCTGGCCAAGATGGCCGGCGGCATCGCCGACAACCTGCTGCTGACGACCTATCTCTCGTCACGCTGTCCGGTCGTCGCGGCTCCCGCCATGGACCTGGACATGTACGCCCACGCGGCCACGCAGCAGAATCTACGGACACTCGCCGCCCGCGGCGTCCATATCGTCGAGCCCGGCGACGGCGAGCTGGCCAGCGGACTGACCGGCAAGGGCCGCATGGCCGAACCCGACCAGATCGCCGCATTCGTCGGCGGCCTTCTCCGCGAAAAAAAAAAGAGCCTGCAAGGTAAACGGCTGATCGTCACGGCAGGAGCCACGATCGAAGCCATCGACCCCGTGCGGTTCATCTCGAACCACTCTTCGGGGAAAATGGGCTATGCCATTGCCGGGGAGCTAGCCGCCCGGGGCGCCGAAGTGACCCTCGTCACGGGCCGCACTTCGCTGCCGACGCCCGCAGGCGTCGAGCGGGTGGATGTGCTCTCGGCCTCCGAGATGTACGACGCCGCAGTCCGGGCCTTCGACGGGGCCGACGGAGCGGTGATGTGCGCCGCTGTGGCCGACTACACCCCCGAACGCGTTTCGGAGACCAAGATCAAGAAATCCGACGGCGACCTGTGCATCACCCTGCGCCGCACACGCGACATCGCCGCCGAACTGGGGGCGCACAAGGGCGGCCGCCTGCTGGTGGGATTCGCCCTGGAGACCCACGACGAGGAGGCGCACGCCGAGGCCAAACTCGCGAAGAAGCATTTCGACTTCATCGTGCTCAACTCGCTGCGCGACGCCGGGGCCGGATTCCGCGGCGACACCAACAAGGTGACCTTCATCGACCGTGCGGGCCGCGAAGAGCTGCCCCTGATGCCGAAGCGCGAGGTCGCCGCACGCATCGCCGACAAAATCGAAAAAATCCTAAACTAATTCCGTCATGTTACGCCGTCTGTCGGTCGAAAATTACGCGCTTATCGACAAGCTCGAAATGGAACTGGATCCCCGCCTGAACATCATCACGGGTGAGACGGGCGCCGGAAAGTCCATCCTGCTCGGAGCCCTCGGGCTGCTGCTGGGGGCCAAGAACGACGGTTCGGCGATGAAGGACGCGGCGCGCAACTGCACGGTCGAGGGGATTTTCGACCTCACGGGACGCGGACTGGAGCCGTTCTTCGATGAGAACGACCTCGACTACGCTCCCGAAACGACCCTGACGCGCATCATCACCCCGACGGGCAAGAGCCGTGCATTCATCAACGACGTGCCGGTGCAGCTGGCGCAGCTGCGCGAACTGGGGAGCCGCCTGATCGACATTCATTCCCAGCACCAGAACCTGATCCTCTCGTCGGAGGAGTTCCGCACCTCGGCATTGGACACCGTGGCCGCGAACCGGGAACTGCTGGCCCGATACGCCGCGCAGTACGCCCGGATGAGCGAACTGCGGCGCCGGCTGGCGGCCGCGCGCGAAGCCGCCGAAAAGGGCCGCCGCGACGAAGAGTGGCTCCGCTTCCAGACCGAGGAGCTGACGGCCGCCGGCCTGCGCGCCGGCGAGCAGGCCGAACTGGAAGAGGAACTGACGGTGCTCGGAAACGCCGACCGCATCGGCGAAGTGCTGACCACGCTGCGCAACGCCTTCGACACCGACGAAACGGGCGTGCTGGCACAGCTCAAGAACTCGGAGAACGAGCTCAACCATATCCGCGGCCACTACCCCGCCGCCGGGGAGTATGCCGACCGCCTGCGGTCGGTGCTCGAAGAGCTGAAAGACATCAACGGTTCGGCCGCCGCGGCCTGCGAACGGCTGGACGCCGATCCGGAACGGCTGGCGAAGCTCTCGGCCCGGCTCGACGCGCTGATCGCCCTCCAGCAGAAACACCGCGTCGCAGACGAAACGGAGCTGATCGCCCTGCGCGACCGCTGCGCGGCGCAACTGGCGGCCATCGTCCACAGCGGCGAGGAGATCGCCGAAACGGAAGCCGCCCTCGAAGAGGCCTCCGCCAAGGCCCTCGCCCTGGCCGAACGCCTGCACAAAGCGCGCGAAAAAGCCGCTGCGGGATTCGAAAAGCACATTATTTCGACCCTCACGAAGCTGGGCATGCCCGACACCGTCTTCCGCATCGCGCTGACGCCCTTGGCCGAACCTTGCCGCACGGGGTGCGACAGCGTGCAGTTCCTCTTCACGGCCAACCGGAACATGACGCCCCAGCCCGTCGAGCGCATCGCCTCGGGCGGAGAGCTCTCGCGCGTGATGCTGGCCCTGAAAGCCCTGCTGGCCGAGCGGATGCAGTTGCCGACGATCATCTTCGACGAAATCGACACGGGGGTTTCGGGACGCATCGCCGACGCCATGGGCGAAATCATCGAGTCGCTCGCGGCCTCGATGCAGGTGGTGGACATCACCCATCTGCCGCAGGTCGCCTCGAAAGGCTCGGCGCATTTCGTAGTCTACAAGCGCAACGGACGCACGGACATCACCCGCCTCGGCGAAGAGGAGCGCGTGACCGAGATCGCCAAGATGCTTTCCGGCTCGGAGATCACCGACGCCGCCGTGGCTCAGGCCCGCATTCTATTGAAAAACTGACCCTTACAACCCATAACCGACATGAAGAAACTGACGATGCTCTGCGCGGCATTGTGCCTTGCGTTCACCTCCCTGGCCGGGGACAAGATGAAACTGGACCTGAAAATCACGAACAATCCCCAAGAGTCGATGTTCTATTTCAACGGCACCGGCACGGGAACGCTCGACTACGAAGGCCGGCAGCTCACGGCCGAGATCGACCTCGATTTCGAACACCCCGTCGACGGACGCTACGGGGCGCTGACGCTCTACGACCAACAGCATCAGGCCGTGGCGCGGTACGCAATCACAGGAGTCAGCCACCTCAGCGACGCCGTCAGCAAACGCGTGACTGTGAAGGGCATCGACGGCACTTCCGGTTCGGTCGAGGCGAACCTCGATTTTCACCGCGACCGCGACCGCAACTATTCGCTGCTCTTCGCCCCGGGAACGGTCCCCTACTTCAAACCCATGAGCCGACTCACGTTCGATTCGCAGCTGCGAATCGCTCCGCGCGTGAAATCGGCTGAAGAACTCGGACAGGAGGCGCAAGTCCGGAAAATCACCGAAGAACGCCAGGCCCGCGGCCAGGCGGAGGCCTCCCGCCGGGCGTCGCGCCGCGAGGCCCGCGACACGGTCGGGGCGCTGGCAGGTCTTGCCACCCTGCTCTTCGCCGTCTGGATGGCTCCGCGCGCCATGCGCCACCGCCGGTTGCCGCATCTGCTGCTCTTCACGGCGCTGGGACTGCTTTCGACCGTCCCGCCTTTCGTGCTGCTGCCCGTTCTGCCCGCCTATTTCTGGTGGTACTACAACCTCTACAACGAAAACTACGGAGCCCTGCACCTCGACCAGACATTCCTCCGGATCTTCTACTGGAGCTGCGGCATACTGGGATTCGTATTCTACGGGGTGTTCGGCGCGGTCGCCATCGTCTACGCGGTCGTCTGGTTCATTGCGGGTTATATCGCCCACCTGCTGATCTTCTTCCCGCACACGGAACGAGCCCGCTGCCCCCACTGCAACTACTACGGCCCCAACGAGATCATGAGCCGCGAACTGATCGACGAACACATTCACCGAACCGTCACCCGCCGTTTAGAACACAGCCACACGGAGGAACAGAGCGACCGGATCATCGAATGGTACAAGGAGAAGTACAATGTCCGCATCGAAGCCGACCAGCGGTTCCGCGACTTCCGTCGCTGCGGACACTGCGGAGAGATCTTCATCACGACTTTCCTGCGCATAAAGACGCTTTCGGACAAAGACTATTGATATGGAAAACATCCTCGACCTGGCGGCCGCCAACCAGCAGCGCGCCCGCGAAGTCATCCGCGACTCCGGACTGGAAGCCGCCTGGCGCTCGGTGGGCGCCGAACCGAACCTCGTGGGGTCGCTCCGCACGGGCCTGCTGATGAAGCACCGAGACATCGACTTCCACATCTACTCCTCCCCGCTGCGCATCGCCGACAGTTTTGCGGCCATGACCCGGATCGCCGCGAACCCCCGCATACGCCGCATCGAATACGGCAACCTGCTCGACGCGCAGGACCAGTGCCTCGAATGGCACGCGTGGTACGCCGACGCCGACGACCGGCTCTGGCAGATCGACATGATCCACATGCCCCGCGGTTCGGCCTGGGACGGCTATTTCGAACGGGTGGCCGACCGGATCAGCGCCGTGCTGACCGACGAAACGCGGCGCGCCGTCCTGCAGATCAAATACGACACGCCCGACACGGTGAAGATCATGGGCATCGAGTATTACCAGGCGGTGCTGCGCGACGGCGTGCGCACCTATTCCGAATTCGAGGCATGGCGTGCGGCGAATCCCGTCGAAGGCATTCTGGAATGGATGCCCTGACCCGAAAATGACGGACCGTCCTTTCCGAAGGAGGGTCCGTTTCGTCATCAGCGGTTCCGCCAGCGCTCGACGAGGGTTTCGCCCTTGAAATAGATGACCAGCGAACCGACGATAACCGCCATCCCCGCCACGGTGCTGAAATGGGGATATTCGCCGGGCAGCATGATCCAGCTCAGGACCGCTCCCAGCACAGGGTTGATCAAGCGGCACATATTGATATCGCTGACCTTCGTTCCCTCGGTGCGCAGGGCCATGAACCAGAAGCTGAAAGCGAAGACCGAGATGAAGACCAGCACCCCGAGGCTTCCGTAAAAACCTGCCGGTTTGTCCCAGAACGGCTGGAAACCCTCTGCAGCGACGCCCACGCCGTAGATCAACAGGCCGCCGAAGAACATCTGCACGGCATTGAGAAAGATCGGGTCGACCTTGCCCTTGTCCTCCGAAACCGAGATCGCGGAGTAACCCTGAAAGACGATGCTCGCCAGCAGCAGCACAATGCCCGCGATACCGCGCCAGTCGAGCGGCGCACCGTCGCTGCCCGTGCCGACGATCAGCAGCAGTCCCGCCAGGCTGACCAGCAGGCTCACGACCTTGCAGCGGGTCAGCCGGTCGTCGCTGGCCAGCAGGTGGGCCAGCAGTACGTTGATCAGCGGCGTAAGGCCCATGACGATCGAGCCGATAGCCCCGCTGACGAAATCCACGCCGAAATAAAACGCCGTATAGCCCAGGAACATGTTGACCAGAATGAGGTTGCCGAACAGGCGTTTGTGCCGCACGATCTCGCGCCACATGCCGGCGTGCCACGTATAGGCGAAGAGGATGACGCCGACGGTCGTGAAGCGCAGCCCGGCGAAATTCATCGGCGTATAGCCGTAGCTGAGGCCCTGTTTGATAAACGGATTGACGACGGCCCACAGCACCGAGGCCAGTATCGCATAGAGAATGCCTTTTTTCATAACATGCAGATTTCGGTTGCAAAGTTACAAAAAAAAGCCGGACGGATTCAAAGCCCGAAACGTCAAAACGAATCCGGGTCCCGCAACGGCAGGACCCGGATTCGTCAAGCTATGGCAACTGTCAGTTCTGGCGGTATCCGCCGAGCGTAACGTCGGTGGTAGAGGCCACGAATAATTCGTTATCGCACGCGTGATAGGCGTTTTTCGGGGGATTGTAGCCGTCGTAAAATTCCGAGAACGAATAGGTCTTGTTCGAACTCAGCCACTCCCACATCTGGGGATAGACGTTCTTAATATGAACGGATTCGTACGGGTAGTTGAACCAGTCGAACCCGCATTTGTAACCGTTTTCCGTATACTCGGTTCCCGTCGTGGTGATCACCAGGCCCAGGGGCAGGCCACCCTTGTCGAACGACTGGCTGAGATAGGAGGTCGAAAGCGCATAAATCCGCTTGCCGCCCGCTTCGATAAACCACTCGACACGAGGCGCTCCCTCGCCGGCTACCTTCGAAAGGTCCCAGTTGCGGCAGGTCGAAGCGAGATAATGCGGTTCCTTGAAGTCGATTACGTTCCGGTTGTTCACATTGATAAACCCTTCCACCGACTTGAAGTACTGCTCGCGGCAATCCACGCCTTCGGGCGTAATCATGCCGTCGAAAACCTTCGTCGCACCCTTATACACGACGCATCCCAACCGGATGGATTTGGTCGACCCCAGGGCAATCGGCTGCACGCCGAAACCAAAAATGTTTCCTCTTTGCTGGTAGAGCACGTGAATCACCAAGTCGTTGTAATCGTAATCGCCCTCAAAGGAGTCCTCGAAGCAGATCACCTGGAACATCTGCGACTTGTTGCCTTCAAACGAAGGATATTCGGCCGAAGGCACGAACTCGACTGTGACGCCCTCTTCGGCGCGGGTCCCGTGCATTCGGGGCACCCAGATGGTCATGGGGCTGTCGGCCTCGGCAACCGTTACGCCGTCGGCCTTGACGACGGTGATGTGGCCCGCTTTCACGGGGACTTCGAAAGCCTCGGCAGTCTGGAAATGATCGAGATCGACATCCACGGGAGGCTTTGAGGGCTCGCCTTCGGGTTTATCTATGCAGGAAGCCGCCAGGACCGCCAACATAATGAGCAGGAACTTTTTCATACTTTTGAAATTCAGTGATGGGTTGACAGAGCAAATGTAAACAAAAATTTCACACTTCCGCTCAAAAATTAAATAAATCAGTCCATAATATTTTCTGATGAAATTTCTGCGGGACAAGGTCATACGCTTAGCATCGGCCTCCGCACACGGCCAGCCGGCAGAAAAGGCAAACAAAAAAACGAGGCGGATGGAATTGCTCCATCCGCCCCGCTCGAATAATGTGTGCGGAAACTACCGCTTGTCGGGCGGAATTACATCATGCCGCCCATGCCGCCCCCGGGCATTGCCGGCATGGCGGGAGTCTCGGACTTTTTCTCAGCCAGCACGCACTCGGTGGTGAGGAACATCGACGCGATCGACGCGGCATTTTCCAGCGCGACACGCGACACCTTCGTCGGGTCGATGATACCGGCCTTCATCATGTCCTCGTACTTGTCGTCACGGGCGTTGTAACCGAAGGCATCCTTGCCCTCTTTCACCTTGTTGACGACCACCGAACCTTCGCCGCCGGCGTTCGCAACAATCTGGCGCAGAGGCTCCTCGATGGCGCGTTTCACGATCTGAATACCCGTCGTCTGGTCCTCGTTGTCACCCTTCATGCCCTCGAGAGCCGACGTGGCACGGATGTAAGCCACACCGCCGCCCGGGACGATACCCTCCTCGACGGCAGCGCGGGTTGCGGCCAGCGCGTCGTCCACGCGGTCTTTCTTCTCTTTCATCTCGACCTCGGTGGCGGCTCCGACATAGAGCACGGCGACACCGCCCGCCAGTTTGGCCAGACGCTCCTGCAGCTTCTCCTTGTCGTAGTCCGACGTAGCCTTCTCGATCGAAGCGCGGATCTGCGCCACACGCGAAGCGATCTCCTCTTTCTTGCCGGCGCCGTCGACGATGGTGGTGTTCTCCTTGTTGAGCGTCACCTTGTCGGCCGAACCCAGCATGGCCAGCGTAGCGTCCTCGATCTTCATGCCCTTGTCGGCCGAGATCACGGTGCCGCCCGTCAGCACGGCGATATCCTCCAGCATCTCCTTGCGACGGTCGCCGAAGCCCGGAGCCTTGCAGGCGGCGATCTTCAGCGTGCCGCGCAGTTTGTTGACTACGAGCGCCGAAAGAGCCTCGCCGTCGACGTCCTCGGCGATGATCAGCAGCGAACGACCGCTCTGGGCCACCGGCTCCAGCACGCCCATAAGCTCCTTCATCGTCGAAATCTTCTTGTCCGTAATCAGGATATAGGGTTTTTCGAGCTGAGCCTCCATCTTCTCGGTGTCGGTGATGAAGTAGGCCGAGATGTAACCGCGGTCGAACTGCATGCCCTCGACCACCTCGACGTGGGTTTCGGTGCCCTTGGCCTCCTCGACGGTGATGACACCCTCCTTGTTGACCTTGGCCATCGCCTCGGCGATCAGCTTACCGATATTTTCGTCGTTGTTGGCCGAGATGGTAGCCACCTGCTCGATCTTGGCGAAATCCGAGCCGACCTCCTGGCTCTGCTTGCGAAGCGATTCGACGACCTTCGCAACGGCCTTGTCGATACCGCGCTTCAGGTCCATCGGGTTGGCGCCGGCCGTCACGTTCTTCAGACCCACGCCGATAATCGACTGCGCCAGCACGGTGGCGGTAGTCGTACCGTCGCCGGCATCGTCGTTGGTCTTCGAGGCGACCTCCTTGACCATCTGGGCGCCCATGTTGGCGAAAGCGTCCTCCAGCTCGACCTCCTTGGCCACGGTCACACCGTCCTTGGTGATCTGCGGAGCGCCGAATTTCTTGTCGATGATGACGTTGCGGCCTTTGGGACCCAGCGTTACCTTGACGGCGTTCGACAGCGCGTCGACACCCTCCTTGAGCAGTTCGCGCGCCTCTACATTGTATTTGATATCCTTTGCCATGACTGTATACGAATTAGATGATTGCCAAAATATCGTTCTGTTTCATGATGAGGTAATCCTCGCCGTCGACCTGAATCTCCTGACCGGCATACTTGCCGTAGAGCACCTGATCGCCCACCTTGACCTCCATCTTGACCTCCGAGGTGCCGGGGCCCACAGCAACGACCTTACCTGCCAGCGGTTTTTCCTTTGCCGTGTCGGGGATGATCAATCCTCCGGCTGTCTTCTCCTCCGCGGGATTCGGGAGAACCAGCACACGGTCCGATAACGGTTTTACATTCATAGCTTTTACGTGTTTTAAGTTTTACTGATATATGTGTTTCAATCGCTTTCGCAACCCCGAATCCATCAATAGATGTGCCAACCGTTTTTTGGCAGGTTTTGCGTGACAAACAAGCAGAAGCAACTGCCATTTTGTCACCCGGCATGATTTCCCGAAGATTTTTAAGCCGAAAATTTTGCACGGACCGAAAAAACATATTACATTTGCATCCCGATACGACGAGTGCGTATCGACACGGTGGATGTAGCTCAGTCGGTTAGAGCGTCGGATTGTGGTTCCGAAGGTCGAGGGTTCGAGCCCCTTCTTCCACCCCAGAGGCGCGGAAATACAGCGCCAAAAAGAGCAAAAAGCCTTGCATATCAATGATATGTAAGGCTTTTTCGTTTTTGGGCAAGCCCGTAAAATATACTCGATATATCGGCATTTCGGCCATTACTCATTTGTCATTCTTTTTGCACTCTCCGCTGACGCATTCCGAATTAGCCGCATTAGTGATTGAGAACGCAACTATTCCCAAAGGGCTTTTCAGAATCTTCAACTGGATACGTGAAACCGAATGTTTGTAGTACATCGCCCGTCCTCTTCGAGGCGGAATGAAGGCATGGAGTTTGCCGCCGGTATTGAAAAACAAGGACATGTGCTTTTTCACCTCTTTATCGGCCAATGCCGCAGCTGTCGCCAAAAGGTACGGCAAACAGCTGGATATCGTCGAAGCCGCGCGGCAGATTCTCGCCGAGCAGGAACAGGAACAGCGGGCGAAGCAGGAAGCCGATCCGAAACACAAGATCAGCGTGTATGACATACGGCTGGCCGAGGAGATATACGTCATCCCCGCCTATGCGGAGCCGCATTGCGTCATCGTTTCGGGCTCGGAGGAGCTTCAGGTCATGCAGTGGGGGCTCGTTCCGAGGACGGCTAAGCCCGAAGAGGCTCAGCGTTACGACCGGGAGAATCTGTTCAAAAACGCACGGGCCGAGACGCTTTTCGAGAAATGGCCGTGGCGGATGCTGTGGCAGCACAACCGGTGCATCATTCCCGTAACCGGATTCTTCGAGCCTCACCGGCTGCCGGACGGAAAGGCGCAGTATTACTATACCACTTTAAAGGATCAGGAATTATTCTCGATCGCCGGGCTCTGGGACGAGTGGACGCATCCGCAGAGCGGAG